>JBGTFN010000557.1:0-2321 GCA_041747275.1 Gemmatimonadaceae bacterium
TCGTCGAAGTCGCCGGCGGGACCAGTGAGCGAGTAGAGCGCGCCGGAAGCCGGCATCTTGAGCTTGCCCGACGCAACTTCAGCAAATCGAACGGTGTCGACCTGCGACGCGCTCACACCCTGCGCACGCAACGCGCGTCCGCGCGCCATGAATGGCTCGAGCGAGTCGTGATAACAAGCGACGTGGAAGCGATCCACATCGGCGGGGTTGTGCGCGAGACATGTCATGCCATTGTCGCCTTTTCGCAGCACCTCGAGTCGTGCAGCGGTGCGATAGCCCATTACCGTGGCACCGGAGCGCATCGCTTCCGGCAAAGGCAGGGTGGCGGCGGCGATCTGAGGCGCAGTGGTGGGCACAGCCGTCGATTGTGCAGCGACGCCTCGCGGCGAAGCGAACGTCGCGCATGCGACCAGTGCCGACAGCGAGAACAGGCGAGCAGCAACTGCTGATGAGCGCGACATACAGGATCCGTGTTGAGAGAAGTTGAACATCAGGAGCCTACGGCGATGCACGACGACCGGAGAAATACAGTTCGTCCTTCTCTCCGCGAACCTCGAACTGCATGCGACCATCTGCTTCACTGAACGTGATCATGAAATCGGGGCGCAGCACTTCGTACACTTCGCCCGCGGCAAACACCTCAGCGGCCATGTACAGCCCGGCTGTGAAGATATCGGGCGCCACCCGCATGAGCGCGAAGGTCTGCATATACGTATCTTCCGGCTCGAATCGCGCCTTGAGCCCACCGTTTTCATACGACACGATGAGCGCGCCGGACGCGGTGTCGACCGGATTTGCCGACTTGAGCGCGTAGCGCCCCAAATACTTCGCTGCCTCTTCCTGCGGCATCAACTCACTGAGCGTCGGCTCCACCGTGTAGTCCATGGTCACGCGCATGCGATGCCAGTGCATGGCGATGCTCGCGCCTCGAGCCGTCACTGACGGAAACGAGAAGCTAAGCGCTTCTTCGCTCCACGCAGCACTCGAATCGGCTTGCACCTTCACCTTGATGTGTCGGTCCGACGGTTCCGGATGTGCCATGTGAAACTGTCGCCACACGGGATCGAGCAGCATCGTCCACGACGAATCCTGCTCCACGATCATCCACAATCCATATTTGCCCTTGGGCACAACAACGCCGGAAAGCGTGATGGGGCGATCCACCTCGAGTGTCGTGGCCCAGTTCGCGCCGGGTGTCCACACTTCGCCCCATCGCACGGCGCGTGTGCCGAATACGACATCGCGCCCTCGAAGCCGCGGACGAGAGTATTCGATCGTCACCTTGGTCCCATCGACGACCTGCGAGATGCTCTGGATCTCGCTCGCGCGAATCTGGGCCGTCAGGTCAGCAGGAATCAGTACGGTCGCAGCAGTGAACAGCAGCACGGCAACGTGACGCATCGGTAGGGCACTCCAGGTTTTAGCGGTGAACGAACGGCTCAGCCGTACTGCGCGTCGATCGCGATGCGAATGTCCGCGAGCGATTTGCCGCTCCCGGCCATACGAACCGCCACTCGCCCCTCGCCCTGACAGATCGGGCAGATCCTCGCCATCGCATGCCGACCCTCATAGCATGTGAGCAGCGAGTAGTGGCCATCGATATCGGCGCATCCGCAGTGGCAGCGAATTCCGTCCACCACCTGAGGAATCTTTCGAACTCCCTCGAACAGCTCGGTCAATATCGGATCGGCATCGAGCATTGCGGACGTAGCGACTCTTGCCCCGGTGATCCCAGGGCGAGGCGTAGGGTGCACAGGGACGAGACTCACCAACTGCGCGCGAAGCCCACGCGGCAGCACCGCGACGAGCGCGGACAGGGATGCCAGCAGCCAACTCCGGCGGGTAAGGGCAGGGATGCGTCGCACGACCGAAACATCCGTCCGATTCGGGCCAGTCGCAAGCACCCGCGGTCCCGAGGGAGGAAACGAGCGCGACATTAGCTAAGTTGTAAGATGGTCGCGACAGGCCAGATCAGCCAACGAATGCTCAGCTTGGAGAGTGAAGGTTATGGAAGGACACGGAGGCGGTAATGGAGGACAGTGCCCGGTCATGCATGGCGCAGCGGCAAGCCGAGGCGCAGGCGCTGATGGGGATGACGCGGTACTCGCTGATCTCAACGATCCCCGTAAGCCCCGCAGGCGCTCCAATCGCGACTGGTGGCCCAACCACCTCGACGTTGGCATGCTGCACCAGAACTCGCCCCACGCGAACCCGATGGGGCCCGACTTCAACTACGCCGAAGCGTTCAAGAAGCTCGATATCGAAGCGCTCAGGCAGGACCTGTTCGCGCTCATGACCGACTCGCAGGAGTGGTGGCCGGC
>JBGTFN010000558.1:0-4287 GCA_041747275.1 Gemmatimonadaceae bacterium
CAACTTGTCGGATACCGCGCCAAGCGCCTCGGAAATCTGCTCTTCGAATGCGTTGGCATACTCACGCGAGCCGCCTCGGTCCACATCTCGAATCACACCGCGCGAAAACTCCACGCGGTCACGCAACCGCGTCGACCGCAGCTCTTCCGACGCTCCGCTCAGCGAACGCGCCGCGCCAGGCTGCTCACGACGCGATTCACGCGCGAGGCGGTCAGTATCTGCCTCCAGCCGCGCAATGTCACTCGCCAACGTCTGCTTGCGCTCGTCGAGACGGCGAATCTGCTCTGTGCGTTCCTGGGGCGTGCCTGGCAGTTCTCGTACGCCCTGCGCAACCTGCTGTTGACGATCCTTAAGTTCGCGCGCCTTGTCGGCAAGTTGCTTGATGCCATCATTCACACCATTGCTTCGCGATTGCTCCAGTTCACGCGTCGCCCGATTCAACTCTTCGAGTGCTGCGCTGCCCTGCGCCGACGAACCGGAAGCAGCACGTCGCATCGCGTCCGCCGCCTGCTGCATGCGCCGCGCCGCGTCGGCGAGCTCCGGCGAGTTCTGCTCGCGTGACAACCGCTCGAGACGACGCGCTTCTTCTTCGGCCTGTCGGGCCATTTCGCGCTGCTGCTGGCCGCCACCGCCGCCGCCAGACGCCTGCTGACCGAGTCGATCGGAGAGTTCCTGCTGCATGCGCTGCAGCCGTTCGTTCTCCTGCTGCTGACGGCTCGCGAGCTGCTTGAGACGTTCCAATGTTTCATCCACTTCCTGCTGCGCCGCCTGTTGCGATGACTGCTGCACCGCCTCGTACTGATTGCGCAGCTTGTCCGTCTGCAGCTCGAACAGGTCGGCCAGATCCTCGGCGCTACTCTGACCACCGCCACCGCCACCTCCACCACCCTGCTGCTGGCCCATCTGCACCTGCACATCGCGGTAGAGCGCCTGCGCGCGCTGTGCATGCTGCAGTGCCTTCTGCTCCGGCGGCAGCGCCGCACCGCCGCGGCCACGGCCCAGCGTCTCCTCGGCCTCCTTCATCGCCGCTGAGGCCGCGGTGAGTTCGACCTGGATCTTCGCGAACGTCTGATCGCTCGCGCTCACCCCGCGCGCGTGCAGCTGTCCGATGAGCGTGTTCACGTCAGCACGTACACGTCCCTGCGCGATGGTGAGTGTGGTCAGATCCGTGCTGCGCTGGCGTGCAGTGCGCGTCGCGCTGTCACGCTGCCAGTTGAACGTTCCGGCGACAATCTCGCGTTGACGCGACACGAAGCCATCGGCCGACTCACCGCCGCCGCCGCCCCCACCACCGCCACCGCCCTGTTCGGCCTGACGATAATTGCGGCTGAACGGACGCACTTCGAGGAAATACACATCGCTCGTGCCTTCATTGCCCGCGCCATCGCGCGCCACCACGTTGTACGCAATGAGATCGCCCGGCTCGAGCGTCTGTTCCTCGAGGAAAAGCGTGTGCGCTGCACTGATCGCATCGGCATCGCGTCGTGCCGTCTTCATGATCGACACGCGCTGCTCGTCGCCACCGTTCATTCGGTAGCGCAGCTCCATCGACGTCACGCCGAAATCATCATCGGCTTTGGCCGAAATCGTCACCTCTTCGAGCGACGTGACCTTGGTATCGCGTCCCGGCTCCTCGATGCGCACCGTTGGCGCTCGATCGGGAATCGCGTCAACCGCATACTGTACTCCGCCCGGCACATCACGTCCGTCCTGCGAAACGACGTCCACGCGATAGAAGCCGGTCTTCGTCACGCGGAACGATCCGCTCCACGCGCCTGCACTGTCGGCAACGAACGGAATCGGATCGCCTTCGTCGAAGCGCAACGCGCCGCTACGCACTTCGCGCGTGATCTCGGGAATCACGCGAACGCGCGTGCCGACAACCGCGGCGACGTCACCGCTGCTCTCGATGCGCTCCGGAGGCAGGCCGGTGTAGGCGGGATAGGTCAGTTCGAGCGTGATCGAACGCACGGCGGGAAGATCGCTGACCTTGAGCGTGTACACGGGCGAACGCACGCCGTCGGACTCCACGTAGTACTCGGTGGGAGACGTGACGTCGAACATGCGCGACATGAACGCACCGTCACCCTGCCCAAGACTGTCGAGGCCACCTTCACGCTGCATCGGCAGGCGAATCCATTCGGTTGACGAATCGGCGCGGAAGAACAACTCCGCTCCGTCGGCATCGAAGTTGATCAGTGCGGCGCGCACATCGAGCGCACCCCCGCGCGGAACCGTCGCGTTGCCCGGCTCCACCGTCACCGCGCGCACAACAGATGCAGCCTCCGCGGTCGTCCAGGGAACGAACAGCAGTTTCGCCATGTCGCGCACGCTCGACGGGCCGAACACAAGCAGCAAGGCCGACGCTGCTCCAACCACGCCCATCGTCTGCAGCGCACGCTGCGACGGTTTGCGCTCGAGGCGACGCTCACGCTGGATGGGCGCGAGCGTGGAGACGACCTGCGCCGCAAGACGCGCAGTCAGCGATGACGACGCACGCTCTTCTGCAGGACGCGTGACCTCGTGCACGGCCGAGATGAGCGACTGCCGCAGCTCAGGCGCGCGTTCTTCCACATACAGCGCGAAGCGTTCGTCGCTCGTCCGGCGAAGCAGCGGATACACAAGAAAGCGTCCGACGGTGGCAAGCATGATCGTCCACGCCGCAATGCGCACCGTGCTCACCGTGGTTTCGCCCGGTCCCATCACACGGAACAGCAACCAGCCGACGGCGACAGCGATCACCACGCCAAGCACGATCGCCGCGATACCTTCGACGAGCTGTCGTTGACGCCACTGCCGACGCAACTGATGCAGCGCCGCGAGAAGTTGCACGTCTGCGGTCATGGGGCACTCCGCTCCGGTCCAGCAACGGTGAGACGCGCGGCCCTGCCGCGCCATCCCCGGTTTGCCAGCAGCGTTTCCGCTACCAGCAACAGGGCTGCGACGATCAACATCCAACGCCAGAGTCCCTGACGCTTCTCCAGTTCGATCGATCCCGCGGGTCCGGCAGTCGCGCCGTCCTCCTCATTCGACACCGAGACACCTACCAGCAGTTCGCGCGCGTCCACCGGCGTCAAGTCCGATTCCGCCACCGACGAGTTCACCGCCACCGTTGTCGCCGGATCACCGGATACGACAGTGGAGTACGCCGAATACACGCCGCGTTCGCTAAGCGGCACCGCCGCGCCCACTGAATCATTGGCGACGGGCCGCACAATGTCACCTGACGGCGTGGAAACCACCGGCTCTGCCAGACTCTTCGGTAACGCCCATGCTTCGCTCGTAGTCTGCCAGAGCGGTGCCGCCGAGTGGCCCGAGGCGTGCAGCACAAGGCGACGCAAGAACGGAAAGAACGCGGGCTGCAGTGGCAGGTCACCCGTGCGTGTGTCCATCGGTGTTGCGAGCGTGATCACGCGTCCGGCACCATCGCGTCGTTCGAGCACGGCGGGCAGTCCATCATCGAATCGCGCCAGCACGTCGCTGCCGATTGGTGACTCGAGGCGCGCGTAACGCACGAAGCGAGCGGACGTGAGAGCGCCCGGCGAGTCGCGAAACGCCGAGAAGAGCGGATGCTCATTCTGGACTTCGCCGAACGTACCGCCGCGATCGGCGAATCGATCGGCGTTTCCGTCCACGGTGGCTACGCCAAGTGGCACGACAGCGCCGCGAGTGGACAGTCGGCGGCCAATCACCACCACAGCGCCGCCGCCTGCGCGCACGAACGCATCGAGCACAGTCCGCTCGCTCGCAGTGAGCGGCGTGTCCCACACGAATACGAGACCTGCGCCCTGCATGGCCGCAGCGTCGAGCGTGCCCGGACGCCGACGTATGATGCGTACCGTGGGAGCACGTCCGATCACAAGCGCGCGCTCGGTGAACAGTGTCTCGGTGTCGAATGCGTCATTCGCTGCGAGCAACACAACAGGCAGCGCATCTTCGCCGGCGAGTGCGAAGTGGAATGTGTCGTCCGCGGCGAGGCGGTCGTTGTCGAGTGTGATCAGTCCGCGAACCCGGCCGGACGGCAGTGGAACGCCCTCGAATGATACGACGCGCTCGCCGTCAGCCGGCAGCGTAACTTCCTGCTCACCGCTCGCGCGGCCATCGATTTCGAGTCTTGCGCGCAAGGTGCGTGGTGCATCGAGTCCTCGTGACACAACGCGCGCCTGCACGGCGAGGCGGGTGCGTTCCGCATCGGCCACTCGGCGCACATCCACACCGCTGACCGAGGCATTCGCGCGCGACGCGGGGGCAACGGGCACTGCGCGCACGGTGATTCGCGATGGTAGT
>JBGTFN010000559.1:0-3584 GCA_041747275.1 Gemmatimonadaceae bacterium
CTCGAACCATATCACGTCGCCGCGCACGGCGATCACCGCAAACGGAACCATCGAGATCAGTGCGACACCGATGCAAGCGTTGCGCAGCATCCGGAGTCCCGCCTTCCACCACGAAGCGCGCGGCGCTCCAGCGGCCGGCGCGTCATGAGTGGCGCGAAGCGCGGACGTGTGTGTTGACGCGCGTTGCGGCACCTGCGCGGCGCGTGCAGCGTGCTGCCAATCTTCGTTGACCGCCTCGTCGACACGTTCCTGCGAATCGAGCTGACCGATCGACATGTGCGCTACACCGGTGTGAGTTCAAGCGCACGCGGGAATCGCAGCACGTCATTCACATCGTCGTGCGCCTCGATCAGTCGGTCCACATTGGCCGACATCTCCGCGGCCAGTTCGAGCTGCGTCGTCAGGGCCTGCACGCTGATCGCGCCGGCGTGCAGCCGCAGCAAACCAAGGCGAATGTTTTCCATGGCACTCACGGCGTCGCGCAGTCGCAACTGTGCCGCCGCATGTTCATCAGTTAACGCCGCGTGCTGTTGCGCCGATTCGACCGAGCCGGCAACGGCGGCGTGATGCATTCCGTCCTGCAGCGCCTCGAGTCGCGCGCGAAGCAGCGTCGCCTCGCGCTGCAGGCGCTGCATCAGTGACGGCAGATCCCCAAGGCTGTCACGCGATGGCTTTGGCAGCGATTCGAAGAGCTGTTCCGCCGCAAGGCTGAGTGAGAGCTCGGTAGCCCGGTGCGTCATGGCGCGCGGCGCCGGTGCATTCCAGCGCAGCTTGCGAGCAATGGAGAATGCCCACGCGCCAACCGGGCCGGTCCAGACGGATTGCCAGAACTCCAGGTCCACATCACGACGCAGTTGCATGCTGCCCAGATATCCCATGGTGCATGCCACGGCCACCGCGCCCGTCGCGAGAGCGAGCGGTCCGACGGTGCCCACGTGGGTCGCCTCGCCCGTTGTCGCAATGGCAACGAGCACCGCAGTCGTGGACCCGCTCACTTTTGCGATAGCAGCGAGCGATCGCTCCGCCAGTCGGCGCAGACCGAGTGCGCCGATGCTGCGCTCTTCGCGACTGCTGTCGCGTTCCGCCTGGAATGCGCTGTCGAGATCGGCGTGCGCGAAGCCGAGCGCAAGCAGCCGTCGCGCAGCAATCACCGCATATACAGGCGGCATTGTCGAGTACGCCGCGAGCATGAACGCGACACCGGCAGACGGTCCGGCTTGCGCGGCCACGGCGATCGAGCCGCCAAGACCGCCCAGCAGCCCCAGGACTGTGCCGGCCCCGTCGAATCGTCCGCTGCGCTTGACGAATGCGCGCAGTGCGGCGGGCAACTCGCGGCGTTGCTCAACGCCGAGTGCGAGGGCGTCCGCAAACTGCTGCGCACTCACAGGCCGTCGTTCAGGATCCTTGGCGAGGCACTGATCCACAAGTTGTGCCAGACGGCGGGGCACCGACGTCGCAACACTCGCGAGCGGACGCGCGGGTTCATGCATATGCTGCGCGACAACCTCCGCGCTGCTCGCACCACTGAATGGCAGCTGACCCGAGAGAGCGAAGAACGCCGTGACGCCCAGCGAGTAGATGTCACTGCGTACATCCGCCGCCCCGCCTTTCGCCTGCTCCGGACTCATGAACTCCGGAGTGCCAGCGATGGATGCCGCCGAGTGCTCGTTGGTGGCGGCGGCGATGCCGAAGTCCGCGACCAGGGCTCGCCCTGTACCCTGCTCGATGAGGATGTTGTCGGGCTTGACGTCGCGGTGCACGAGTCCCTGTCCGTGCGCGTGCGACAATGCCCAGGCGACTTCGCGAAGCAGCCTCGTTCCGTCACTCGCCGAGAGCGGCCCGCGTGCGTTGACGCGTTGCGTCAGCGTCTCGCCATCCACATAGGCCATCACGAAGCAGACGAATCCGTCGATGTCGTGAACGGCGTGGATCGGAATGATGTGCGGGTGCGACAACCGGGCCGCGAGCTGGGCCTCGCGCACAAATCGCTCGCGCAGCGCAGGTCGCGTGGCCAGATCCGGCGGCAGCAACTTGATCGCCACGAGACGATCGAGCTGCAACTCGCGCGCGAGGTAGACAACGCCCATGCCACCGCGGCCGAGTTCACGGTCAAGCGAATAGCGTCCTTCGAGCGCGGTCTGGAACGAGAGGAAGAGGGCGTCTGGCGTCAGGTAGGACATGCGGCTCCGATGGGGGCACACCGGGGACTGCCGGGGGCGAGCTGAGGTCACCGGCCCAATGAAGACTTGCCGAACACGCGTCCGGGGTGCTGCGTAGAACACAAGACGCAGTTCCCTCCCCACCGACGCCGCAGGAAATCTCAGTGACCCGTCCCAACTACGCGCGCCTCGTTCGACGCGCCCTCTTCACGCTTGCGCTCGTGCCCTGCTCGACGGCCGCCGCGCAAATGCTCTCGCTCGAGACGCGCGACCCCGCGCAGAAGCAGGATGCAAGCTTCGAGAAGGCGTACAACGAGTGGATCATGAGCCCGAAACATGGTAGTCCGCTCGTGGACCACCTGCCCGTGGTTGAAGGCATTCCGATGCCGAAGGACATCCTGGGTTACCACATCGGCGCGCCGCGCAAGCTCACGTACTACGCGGACCAGCTCAAATACTACCGCGCGCTGGCTGCGGCCTCGCCGCGCGTGATGATCGAGTCCATCGGGCGCTCGGATGAAGGGCGTGAACTCGTCGTGATCTGGATTTCGTCAGACGAGAACATGGCGAAGGTGGCGCAAAACCGCGCAAACCTGAAAAAGATCGCCGACCCGCGCGGCATGACCGAAGCGCAGGTCAAGGACGTGATCAAGCAGACCAAACCGCACTACCACTTCATGGGTGGACTGCACAGCGGTGAGACGGGTCCGTCGGAAATGCTGATGGAGCTCGCCTACCGTCTCGCAACGGAAACCTCGCCTCTCATCTCGCAGATTCGCGATCAGCTCTACGTGTCGATCACACCGGTGGCCGATGCCGACGGACGCGACCGCAATGTCGACTGGTTCTATCGTGGACTCGAAGTCAACGACTCGGTGAACGCGGCTACCCCACGTCGGCCGGCCGCCGCGCGCAGCGACAGCGCGGCGAGTGACTCGACGCCCGGTCCGCGCGGTGGTGGCAGCGGTCGCGGCATCGGCGCCGTGCCGTACTGGGGCAAGTACGCCTACCACGACAACAACCGCGACATCAATCTCTCGCTCGATCAGATGCGGGCGATTGCCGATTGGTATTTCACGGCGTATCCGCCGATCATGCACGACCTGCATGAGTCGCTCGCGCTGCTCTACACCTACAGCGGCGCCGCGCCGCAGAATCCCAACCTCGATCCGCTGCTCTTCGCCGAACTGCCGTGGTTTGCGAACTGGGAAATGGCGCAGATGACGAAGTGGGGCATGCCGGGCGTGTACACGCACGCGTTCATGGACGGCTGGTCGCCGGGTTACCTGGGCTCCGTGGCGTACAACCACAACGGCCTGATGAAGATGTACGAGACGCAATCGGGTCGGGATCTCGACAGTGCCGCAGTCGCACGCGCCCGCGATCCGCAGGCGGGACCGACACGTGCGGCCGCATCGGGCGGCG
>JBGTFN010000560.1:0-18722 GCA_041747275.1 Gemmatimonadaceae bacterium
CCGTCGTCGTGGCGATCGCGACGAGCGCGCAGACACTGCGGCGGTCATCCATCCGCTCGCCACGGATCGCGATCGCTGGTACACGTACACGGCCGGCGATACGCTCGTCACGCTGCAGGACGGTGGACGGAGCATTCCCATCGTGCGTGTACTGGTCGAGCCGCGCGATGGTATTGTGGAGCGCGCATCTCTGTTTCGCGGCGAAATACATCTCGATGCATCACGTGGCACGCTGGTGCGATTGCGCGGTGCATTCGTTCGCGTGGGCGATTGGCCGCAACCGGGAGGCGTCATCGCGCGACTCACCGGTTCACTCGTGGACGCGGTGGCGTACATCGACTATGAAAATGCAGAACGCGACCAGGCGTACTGGCTGCCGAGCATGCAGCGCATAGAACTGCAGGCCTCTGCGCCGGTGTTCGGGGACGCGCGCGCCGTTGTGCGTATCGTGTCGCGATTCCGCGACATGGCAGTCAACGATACCGTGCTCGATTCCGTGCGCGTGGCACTCATGGATTCGATCGCCAACGCCAACCCAGACTCGCTGCCGGCGCGCGTGAATCGTAGCCTCACGTATGCGCCGGGTGATTCAATCAATGCCTTCCGCCGCTGGACCGCAGCGCTTGGCGATCTCACGCAGGGACTGCACGCTGACGACTTCGACGCGTACGGACCCGATCGCTGGCGACCCACCGGAGGACCGCGTTTCGACTGGGGTGTGCCGCAGGCGCCGGACCTGCTGCGATTCAACCGTGTCGAGGGTGTCTACACCGGATTCGGCGGCAAGCTGGCACTGCGCGACCTGTCTCCAGGCACCGTGGTGCGCGCCACCGCAGGCTATGCATGGAGTGAACAGACGCTTCGCGGACGAGTGGAACTGCTGCGTGACCGCGGATCGTGGCGGTACATGGTGCGCGCCGGTCGCAGCCTTGACATCACGAACGACTTTCGCAATCCGCTCGATTCGGGGAGTACACTGGGTTCACTCACAGGACAGGACGAGTACGACTACGTGGACCGCACATTCGCCGGCGTGCAGATGGTGCGCACCGTGGGAGCGCGCGAATGGCAGTGGCGTGCAGAGACGGGTATTGCGCGCGACAACAGCGCGCCCGCCGCACTGCGCACCGCGCCCCTCGGTGGCATTGCGTTCCGCGACAATCGTGGCGTGGACGAGGGGACATACTGGCGCAACGCCTTCACGCTCGCGTGGCGGCCCGATGGCAGCGCCGAGTTCTTGCGTCCGGGATGGAGCGGCCGCCTGTACGCGGAGCAAGGTATCGGTGAGCTGAGCTATGCGCGATTGGAGGCTCGGCTCACGGCGCGTCGAGCATTGGGTCCGCTGACGGCGGTGGGCCGCGCGGACGTCGGTGCGTTGCTCGGTGCGTCGCTGCCTTCGCAACAGCTGTTCGAACTGGGTCGCAGTCAGGGACTGCCGGGATACGAGTACAAGGATTTTGCCGGCACTCGTGCCGGTGTGGTGCGCGGGTTGCTGCTGTACACGGGACCGTGGTTACGGCAGCCGATGCGTGTGGGTGAATCGCTGTTCCTGCCGGCCTTCGCCCCTGGAGCAAGTGTCGGGTTGCAGTCGGGCTTCACATCCGCTCCCGGTGAAGCCGCGCGCGCGAGCGTAGCGAGACTTGGTGCGGTGAGTGACTCAACTGGCGCGCGCTGGCCGGTGTCGCGCGTGTCGGATGGATGGAAGGCAAGTGTCAGTGCAGGACTCCGATTCTTTTCGGGCTCGGTGTTTGTGGGTGGGGCCCAGCCGCTCGAGCGCGGTGAACGGTGGCGGTGGCTCGTGACGTTCGGGCAGCAGTTGTAGGGGCGCGGATCGGCGATGGAGCCGCGCAGCGGCGCCTGATCAGAACTCGCCCACGAACGCGATTTCCGGCTCCAGCACATGTCCAAAGCGGTCGCTGACTGCCTGCTGCGCGTGTGCGATGAGCGCCCGGACATCCGCCGCCGTCGCGCCACCAAGATTCACCATGATGTTTGCGTGCATGTTCGAGATCGCCGCACCGCCCACCCGAAATCCCTTGAGCCCGCACTGATCCACCAGCCGCCCCGCCCCGACATCGGCAATCTTCTTGAAGATCGAGCCCGCGCTCGGATGGATGTCGAGCCACGGATGCCGTGCGCCGCGCCACGACAGGTTCTCCTGCAAAATGCGATGCAGCGTCGCCGTCTCAGCGCGTTCGAGCACGAACGTCGCCTGCAGCACGATATCGCGCGTATGGTGAAACACGGTGTCGTCGTAGCCAAAGTTGATGTATGACGCATCAACCACTCGGCGCTCACCACTTTCGGCGAGAATCTCGCACGATTCAAAGACTTCCGAGATGAACATGGTGCGCTCTCGCTCTGGTGCGGGCGCGAGGAAATGCAGATTCTGCCACAGCGCACCGCCCACCGTGCTGGGAATCCCTACGTAGTGCTCGAGTCCTGACCAGCCCTGCTGCACGCTCTCCAGCACCAGGTCACGCACGATCGCGCCGCTTTCCGAGCGCAGGCGGCCGTCGGGATCGATGGCAAACGCGTCGGCGCGATTCCGGATCACAATGCCGCGAAACCCCTTGTCCCCCACAAGAATGTTCGCGCCCAGTCCGAGCACGAACCAACGGACGCCGAGTGTGCGCGCCTCGTTCACCGCAGTGGCGAGGGCGTCGGCCGACGTGGCATTGTACAGCAGGTCGGCCGGACCCCCGATCTTGAACGTGGTGTACGGAGCCAGCGGCTCCGCGCGATGCACGTGGGCGGGGTCGAGCCGAAGTGCGAGCGCGTCGAGCGCGTTCGTCAGGTCCGCAGAAATGATGGCGTTGTCCGTCATCACTGAAACATCTTGCATCCCACGCGACAATGCCAGCGTCTCTTCTTCACCGTTGGTCGTGGCACCGACGGCGCCGCCTGCTTCTCGCGCTCGCGCTGCTCGCGGGCGTTGCGTCCACCGTGCCCGCACATTACGTAGACGCGCAAACGCGCGCAGAGCTCGAGCGCATTGTGAAGCGCCGCGTGCTGCCTAACGGGCTGGAAGTCATCGTGGTGGAGAATCACGGCGTGCCCATCGCGACGCTCGAGATCGACGTGAAGAATGGTGCGTTCACGCAGACTCCCGAGTATGCGGGCCTGGCGCACATGTACGAACACATGTTCTTCAAGGCCAACCGCGAGTATCCGAATCCGGATGCCTTTGGACAGCGCGCCTCGGAGCTCGGTGCGATCTACAACGGCACCACGCAGGAAGAACGCGTCAACTACTATCTCACGCTGCCGGCCGATTCGCTCGAGGGCGGACTGCGCTTCCTCGCCGCGTCGCTGCGCGAGCCGCTCTTTCGCGAGCAGGACCTGGCGCGCGAGAAGGAAGTGGTGCTGGGCGAATACGATCGCGCGGAATCGAGTCCGTTCTTCGAGCTGGACAAGAAACTCACCGCGCTGCTCTATCCCGGCAACGCGAGTCGCAAGGACGCACTCGGCGACCGCACGGTGCTGCGCACCGTCACCGTGCAGCAGATGCGCACGATTCAGGAACTGTACTACGTCCCCAACAACACGGCACTCATCGTGACGGGCGACGTGGATCCGGAGCGTGTGTTCGCGCTGGCGGCGGCGATCTATGGCGACTGGGAACGCGGTCCCGATCCGTTCACCGTGGCACCCATTCCGGAGATTCCCGCGCTGGATGGCAACCAGGCTGCTATTCACGAGGCGCCGATGCCGGTGGCCACCGTGCTCGTGCAATGGCAGGGGCCAAGTGCCAGCCGCGATCCGGACGCCACGTTTGCGGCTGATGTATTCAGCGACGCGCTCAACACGCCGGGCTCAGGATTTCGCACGCGACTGGTGGACAGTGGGCTCTGGCAGGATGTGGGCGTCAACTACTACACCCTCAATCACGTGGGACCGATCACGATCAGCGGCCAGGCGGCGCCAGAGAAGTTGCGTGAGGCGCTGGCTGCACTCGACAAGGAGATCGCGCGATTTGGTGAGGCCGGGTATGTCACGCCGGCTGAACTCGAAAACGTGAAGTCGCAGCGTGTCACGTCGAGCGCGTTCGGCATCGAGAAGGCCAGCAGCATTGCGCACACGATCGGATTCTGGTGGAGCGTGGTGGGGCTGGATTACTTCCTCGGATACAACGATGCGATGGCGAGGCAGACGGCACGTGACCTGCAGCGCTACGTGAACACGTACATCGTGGGCAAGCCGCGTGTGACGGGTGTGATGATCTCGCCGGCAGCGCGGCGAGCGCTCGGATTGACTGAAGAGGAGTTGCGGCGCGGTGGTGCGCAGCCTGTGCCGGCTCGCTCACAACCTCATACGTTCGGGGGTGTGCGATGAGACTCGCGAATGCGGTTCGCACGATCGCGACCGTATGTGCGACGGTGCTTGCCACGTCCGCACTCCCTGTCTCGCACGCCATCGCGCAGGCGTCTGCGCCTACGGCACCGCGCACCACGCGCGTCGTCGCGGTCGAAGACGACACGCTTACCACCGCGTTCGATGTCGACGGCGTGTCGGTGATTCTGCGTCGCGTCACCGCCAACAACGTCGTCGCCGCCAACGTGTACCTGCTCGGCGGCGTGCAGCAACTGACACCGGTAACACAGGGCATCGAGCTGCTGCTGCTCGAAGCCAGTGAAGAAGGCACGCGCAAATACTCCCGCGACGAACTGCGCAGTCGCATGGCGCGACTCGGCAGCAGCATCGGGGTGAGTCCAGGCGTGGACTGGAGTACGATGAGTCTGCGCTCCACCGTGGCCAACTTCGATTCGTCCTGGGTAGTGATGGCCGATCGCCTTGTCGCGCCGCGACTCGAGAACGCGAGCATCGAACTTGTGCGCTCACGTGTACTGTCGGCGGTGAGCCAGCGCGCCGAGAATCCAGACGCGCTGCTGGACTACCTGTCCGATTCCGCAGCATTCGCGGGACATCCGTACGGACTGTCTCCCGTTGGCACGGAATCTTCGCTGCGCGCTATCACTCGCGATATGCTCGTGCGCTATCACGCCGAGCAGGTGACTCGTTCACGCATGCGTGTCGTAATCGTGGGCAATCTCACGCGCGAGCGTGTGGAACGGCTCGTGCGTACTACGCTCGCGACATTGCCGCAGGGCACGTATGCGTGGTCACTGCCCGCACCGCCTGCGGCTCGTATGTCGGGTGCAACGTTCCTGCAGAAGCGGCTACCCACCAATTACATCCAGGGCTGGTTTGTCGGTCCCTCCGCCAACTCACCGGAGCACGCCGCACTGCGCCTCGCGTCAGCGGTGCTCTCCGGCCGGTTGTTCTCGGAGATTCGGGAGCGACTCAATCTCACCTATGCAGTAGACGCGCCGTTCCGTGAGCGCGCGTTTGCCGTGGGCGGACTGTACGTCACCACCACGCAGCCCGACGTCGTGCTCGGCATCATGCAACGCGAGATGCGCGCCTTGCAGCAGGGCACGATCAGCGAAGAAGGGCTCGAGCGTCTCGTGCAGCAGTTCATCGTGACGTACTTTCTCGACAACGAGACAAACGCCGACCAGGCCAACCTGCTGGCGCGCGCGGCGCTGTATCAGGGCGACTATCGGCGCGCGAACACATTTGTGGAAGACCTGCGTGCCGTGACGCCCGAAGACATTCGCCTCGCCGCCGAGAAGTACTTCAGGAACGTGCGCTTCGCGTTCATCGGTGATGCGTTGCGTGTGGACCGCCGCCTATTCGAACGCTTCTGAACTCGCAACATGTCGACAGCTCCCGATGCCCCCGTGCTCGACCCAGTGGAACCGGCGCACTTCTTTGCGGTGGACATTCGCGTGGGCGAAGTGCTGCACGCCGAGGTGTTTCCCGAGGCACGCAAGCCCGCGATCAAGTTGCACATTGACTTTGGCGCGATCGGTACGCGGTGGACCAGTGCGCAGCTTACCAAGCGCTACACGCCGGAAGAGCTGATCGGCCGGCGTGTGATCGCGGTGGTGAACTTCCCACCGCGCCGCATCGCCGGCTTCAAGAGCGAAGTGCTGGTGCTTGGTGCGTGTCCGGAGGAGGGCGATGTCATTCTGTTGTCGCCGGATGTGGAGGCGCCGCTGGGGAGCAGGGTGGCGTGAGGCGGTGGTTGAGCGAACCGGCTCGCAGAGCGTGTAGATCACCACACCGAGAGTGCGAGCCCCGGGATGTCGCTGAAGTCGTCGGCATTGCGCGTGATCAGCGTGGCCCGATGCACGAGCGCCTGAGCGGCGATCATGCGATCGAGCAACTTGCGCCGTGAATAACCGGCGTGGGCAACGATCAAGCTATAGGCATCAGCGGCTGCGTCATCAAAGGCGACGGTGGGAATCGCACCCAGCATCACGTCGAGCCGCGCTCGGCGAGTAGCCGCGTTCGCGAGCTGACGATACACCCCGCCCTCGAGCTCCACGCGCGACACAACAGACATCAGCACCGCGCCGTCGAGCCGACCGACGCGATCGAGCACCTCGCGGTCGCCATCACGCAGGTGAATAAGCAGGTTGGTGTCGAGCAACCAGGCCACGATGTCGACGTCAGAGCTCAGGACGTTCCGGCAGCTCTTCCACATCCCGGCGCTCGATCGTGGACGGTGCGGGCAGCGCATCCAGGCTGGCCACCAGTTCTGCCGGCGTCATGGTGGCCGGATAGATCGTGAGCACGTCGCCTGAACGCACCATCACCAACTCGACGTCATGGCCAAAGGCGACGTCCTTGGGAAGTCGTACAGCTTCGCTGTTCCCGCTTCTGAATGTCCGGCTCCTCGCCATTGGCATAGTAGGTTCTCAGGAATGGATATACAGGTATATACAGTAATGGCACCAGGAAGCACTAGTCTGTGATTCGATGCTGCAGCGCGAGGGTAGCAAAATCGCTCTAGACTTGCTGCAAATATCATAAGCGCTTATGATACAGCATGCCCCGATCCATGACCACGGCTGAGGCTGGTCGCCTTGGCGGACTGCGCAGCAGGCGCACTCTCAGCGGCGAGAGCGCGAGGGCGATGGTGGCCGTGCGCGAGGCGCGTAAGTTGTTTCGTGCCAACCACATTACCTGCTTCTGGTGGACTCGACCAGACATTGTCATCCGCATGGGAGATGTCGCGTGGGTGGCCGATGGACTGCGCAAGCATGGGGGTCGGGACGCATGGCGCGCGGCCGCGCGACTCGAGCAGATGTTGCTACCGCCCTGCCCGTAGCGCCGAACGAGGGGTCATGCCGCTTACCGAGTTTCAAGCCGATATTCTCGCGGTCGTGGCACCTCAGCGCTCGGACGCGTCGTACCTCGCAGGCGGCGCTGCGCTGCACATCGGGCCCTCTGGAGAGCGCTTCAGCAACGATCTCGACTTCTTTCATTGCTCTGCTGACACGGCGAATCAGACGTTTCTGGCCGATGCCAGCGCGTTGCGCGACGCTGGCTACGAAGTCGACACTATCGCCGAGCATCACGGATTCGTGAGCGCTTCGGTGCGTCGCGATCGCGAGTCCACCATCCTGGACTGGGCGCACGAATCGTCGTGGCGCTTTCTCCCGCTCGTCGACATTCCGGGTGGTGGTGTGATGCTTCATCCCATCGACCTGGCGATCAACAAGCTGGTGGCACTGGCGAATCGCCGCGAGCCACGTGATGTGGTCGATGCAATCTTCGCTCATACACACATCCTGCCGTTTCCGGCGCTGGTGTGGGCCGTGGTTGAAAAGAATCCCGGGTTGAACCCATCCTCGTATCTGGAGCAGTTTCGTCGCCGCACGTTGACGCCCGAGGATGCCGCGTACCTTCGCTTCACCGGCGCCTACAGCGTGGAAGACGCCGCGCAACACTTCCGGCGCATGATCGCCGAAGCGGATGAGTTTATCGCTACCAATACGCATCGTGAACCCGGCGCGCTGCTGCAGGATCGCCGCTCCGGATCCTTCTTCGTTCCGCAATCCGAAGCCGATTGGGCTCACACCCGTGAGCATCGCGGTGCGCTGGGCGGGGTCATTGCCCAGCCGGCGGACATGCCGATCGGTTAGGAACGCTGTGGCCGAGTATGTGAAGAATTGACGGTGTGGTAGACGGCGCGCCGCAATGACGACGGCGTCGAGCTAACGTGCGCGCGCGGAGAGCACTTGTCGCACGTCATCGAGCGTAACGCCTACCGCACGCAGCGCGACAAGCGTGTGGTAAATCAGATCCGCGCCTTCCTCCGCTGCGCGTTCCGTGTCGTTTTCCATGCACGCCATCGTCAGTTCCACCGCTTCCTCTCCCAGCTTCTTGTGTCGAAGATTGCGGTCAGTCAGGAGCCGCACGGTCCAACTCGGCTTCTGCGTAGATGGCTCGACATTCGCAACTCCACCGCGGTCCGGATCACCCTCGCCAGTGTGCAGGAGTGCTGCACGCGATGCGATCGTTGCATCGAGCGCGCCGAGTGCGTCGGCCGCCGTGGCTGCGTCGCGAAAGCAACTCATCGTGCCTTCATGACACGCCGGCCCCGCCGGACGCACGCGCGCCAGCACGGCATCACCGTCACAGTCGGCCGTGATCGACACCATCGCCTGGGTATTGCCACTCGTCGCACCCTTGTGCCATGCACCGCGCGTGCGTGAGGTGTAATGCATCTCGCCAGATTCAAGCGTACGCACGAGCGCGTCGCGATCCGCGTGTGCGACCATCAACACGGTGCCGGTGAGGTGATCTTGCGTCACCACCGTCACCAGCCCACCGCCCTTGGTGAAATCGAGACGATCGAGTTCGGCGGCGGTGCGGACAGCAAGTCCGCCGGTGCGCTCACCAGTCATGCGGACGCCTCGGTGCGCGGTGCGGAGTGGTTTGTTGTTGCGTCTTCGCGCGCACCGGTGCGCACGACTTTGCTCGCGGTGGCAACCAACTGCGCCCGCACGACGTCGGACAACGCGGCGTTCGTCGCAATGAGATCTCCGCCAAATGCAGTGCGGCGGCCCAACCAATCGGTGAACACGCCACCCGCCTCTTCGATGATCGGTTGTATGGCCGCTGCGTCCCACGCGTTCACGATATCATCCACCATCACCTCCGCACGCCCGGTCGCCAGCAGCAGGTAGCCATAGCAGTCGCCCCACGTGCGCGACACACCGCCCTGGTCGCACAGCGCGCGCCATCGCTCGCCGCGCTCCGCGTGTTCCGGGAAACGGCTGTCGGTCGTAAGCATCGTCGCCTCAGCCAGCGTGCTGATCTCCGAGACACGTGCACGCGAACCATTCCACCAACAGCCTTCGCCGGGCGCCGCACTCACTACTTCCTTCACGGCCGGAAAGCACGCCGCGCCCGCAAGCACACGCTCACCTTCACACACAGCGACGAGCGTGCCCCAGAGCGGCACCCCACGCACGAACGCCTTGGTGCCATCGATCGGGTCGATGATCCACTGCGTCTTCGCGTCGGGGCGCAGCGGGGGAAACTCTTCGCCGATCACGCCGTGGTCGGGAAAGCGTTCGCTGATCCAGTCACGCGCGAACTGCTCGGTGGAGCGATCGGCGATCGTGACGGGAGAGCCATCCGACTTGGTGTCGACCGCGACGTTGCCGCCGAACCAGCGCATGGCGACGGCACTCGCGAGTTCTGACAGTTCGGTCGCCGCATACAACAGCGAGCTGGGTGAGCCGGTGCTCATGACGTCACCTCAGTTGCCGTGCGCATCGGCAACCCCGCCGACTGCATCTCGGCCTTGAGCTCCGATACCGTCGTAAGTCCATCGTGCAGAATTCCCGCCACAAGCACCGCGTCCGCATGCGCTTCACGAACCGCCTGCACCAGATGCTCCGAACGCCCTGCTCCGCCGCTCGCGATCACCGGCACGGAAACCGCATCCGCTACGGCTCGCGTGAACTCGAGATCATATCCCGTTCTCGCGCCGTCCCGATCAATGCTGGTAAGCAGAATCTCGCCCGCACCACGCGCGACACACTCCTGCGCCCACGCCACCGCGTCAAGCGATGTCTCTTCACGCCCGCCTTTCACCCACACGCGCCACTTGCCACGACCATCGTGCTTGCCGTCAATGCTGGCCACCACACACTGCGCGCCGAATCGCTCGGCGGCTTCCGTGAGCACTTCGGGACGTGACACAGCGGCCGAGTTGAGAGAGACCTTGTCGGCGCCAGCGCGCAGTGCACGCGCCACATCGCCAGCCGTGCGCACCCCCCCGCCGATCGTGAGCGGAATGAACAGACGCTCCGCCGTGCGACGCGCGACATCGAGCAGCGTGGCGCGTTCTTCGGCGCTCGCCGAGATGTCAAGGAACGTGATTTCATCAGCACCTTCGGCTTCGTAGCGCGTGGCCATTTCCACCGGATCGCCCACATCGCGAAGCCCCTCGAATTGCACTCCCTTCACCACGCGCGCGCCTTTCACATCAAGGCATACAATCACTCGTCGGGTAAGCATGCCTACTCCGTGATCTCGAGACGCACACTGCCCTTGGTGCTGAACACCGCCCCACCTTCCACCAGCGCCTCGCGCAATGCAAGGCCCAGCGCCTTGAACCCTGCTTCCACGACATGGTGGCGGTCATGACCACGCAGCACGCGCACGTGCAACGTGGCCTTCGCGTTGTCGGCCAACGAGCGCATGAAGTGATCGTACATGGTGCTGGGCAGCGGTCCTTCGTAATACGGCCGTCCGCCCAGGTCGAGCGCGACATGCACCAGCGCATCGTCCATGGGAACCGTGCGCTCACCGTAGCGCGCGCAGGTTGTCGGCGCGAATGCTGCGAGCGCCTGTCCGAGTGCGATGGCCACGTCTTCGATCAGATGGTGCTTGAGATCGCCTGACGCTTCCATGGTGATATCGATTCCGCTGTAGCGCGCCAGCGCCACCAGCATGTGATCGAGGAACGGTTCAGTGCTACGAATATCCGCCACGCCGGTGCCCATGGCGAGCGTGAGACGAATGTTCGTTTCCCGGCTTTCACGAATCACGGTGGTCACGCGCTGAACTCCTCGATGATGCGGCGCGGATCGATCGCGCCCGTGTAAAGTGCCATGCCAAGCACCGCGCCGAACACGCCGCGATGTTCGAGTGCCAGCAGGTCGTCAATCGTTGTCACGCCGCCACTCGCCAACACGGGCCATGCGGATGCCTCCGCGACGTCTTCCATAAGCGTCAGATCAGTACCCTTCATCTGCCCCTCGAGATGCACGGCGGTCACCAGCACACCGGCCAGCGGCAGCGAACCAAGGTCTTCCACAAAGGAAATCACATCGAGCGGCAGTGTCTTCGTCCAGCCACGCGTCACGACCTTTCGTTCGCGCACATCGGCGGCCACGATGAGTCGGCCCGGAAACTGGTGCGATACGTCGTCGAGCCACGATTGGTCTTCAACGGCACGCGTTCCCACCACCACCCACGAGGCGCCGTCATTGAGCAGTTCTTCGATACGCGACTCGTCGCGCACGCCGCCGCCAACCTGCACCGGGACGCCAGCGTCACGGATGATTTCACGAATGATTTCATCGTTGGCGCCTCGGCCAGTCGCTGCATCGAGGTCCACCACGTGCAGGCGTGCAAATCCTTCCCGCACCCACTCGCGCGCGACATCCGGGGGATCGTCGAGACGCACGGACTCGTTGTCATATTCGCCGCCCACAAGCTGCACACACTTGCCGTCGCGCAGGTCCACGGCTGGAATCACGATCATACCGTCGCTCCGGACGCAAGGCGTGCAGCGGCCTCGGCCAAAAACGCGCGCACAAAGCGCACACCGGCCGAGCTCGACTTTTCAGGGTGAAACTGCGTGCCGACCACCGCGCCCACACGCACGGCCGCGGCGAACCTGTCGTCCTCATGCGTGGTGTAGGCAATCACCTTGCGCCCCGACTCACCACTCGGCCGACAGACAAAGCTGTTTGCGTAGTATGCCGTGTCGAGTCCCGACGCCTGCAGCAGCGGATCACACGGCGCCGTGGCATCGAGCGAGTTCCAGCCAATCTGTGGAATGCGAGCGGCGCGAAGGCGTGTGACCTGTCCCGTGAGCACACCGAGTCCGATGCCCGGACCTTCTTCGCTGCCGTCGAACAGCAGTTGCATGCCAAGACAGATGCCAAGACAGGGCAATCCGCCCAGCAAGGCGTCGCGCATTGCTTCTCGGCCGCTGCCGATCTTCTGTGCGGCCGGGGTGAACGCGCCCACGCCAGGCAAAACGAGCGCGTCTGTGTCCTGTACGGCGAGTGCCGCATCGGTTTCCACGCGCACCGCAGTGAACTCCGTCTCAAGCGACTTGACGAGCGAATGCAGGTTGCCGGCTTCGTAGTCGAACACGGTGACGCGCAGCGTGCGATCGAGTGCACTCATACACCTACCTCCGCGCGTGCTTCGTCAAATGCCGCCAGGCATCGCTCCAGCAGCGGCCAGGGTCCCACAGAAAACCTCAGCGCATCACCGATGTGCGGCAGATCCGGGAACGGTCGTACCGCAACACCTCGTGCGCGCATCGCCTGACCGACCGCCACGCACCGCGCCACCGGCACGCACACGAAGTTTGCACCGGACGGAAGAGGTGCGAAACCACGCGAACGCAGCTCGTCGGCCAGTCGCTCGCGCAACGTCACAGCAAGCGCCACATGCTCCTGCACCCACTCGGCGTCTTCCTGTAGTGCCGCGATCGCCACGCGTTCAGCGAGCGCGTTCACCTTGTACGGACCGCGCGACTTCTCCACCTCATGCACCAGCGACGGCGCGCCGATCGCGTATCCCACGCGCAAGCCGGCGAGGCCGAACGCTTTCGACATCGTTCGCACCACCAGCACGCGTTCGAACTCCTGCGTGAGCGGGACCGCCGACTCGCCGCCAAACTCGATGTACGCTTCGTCGATCACCAGCACACCGCTGCATCGCGACGCCAGCTCGCGCAGCGTGGACATTGGTGTGACCGCACCTGTGGGATTGTTCGGCGTGCAGACGTACAACACCTTGGATGAATCCGCCAGCAATGCCTCGACATCGAGCGAATGATCGGCGCGCTCGGTCACGCCTGTCCACGCGAGGTCGTTCATTCGCGCGAAGATCGGCACCATCGCGAACGATGGCACCGACGACACAACCTTCTCGCCCGGATTCGCGAATGCGCGCATCGCCGAGTCGAGCACATCATCGGAACCGCAGCCTGTCACGATCATGTCAGGGGACACGTCTGCATAGGCGGCAAGCGCAGCCTTGAGATCGCCAGCGTATAACGACGGATAGCGCGTGATCACCGCCGCCGCTGACTCGCGCCACGTGCGTTCGGCGTTGGGCGGCACGCCCCAAAGGTTCGTGTTGTCGGTGAGATCAATTTCCACCGGTGTGCGCTTGGGGTCGTACAGCGGCACGTCGCGATACGCCGCGCGCGCGATCTCGAGGCGGTCTCTTGTTGGCGCACTCATGCCCGCACCTCCCACGCGCGCGCGGCGGCAGCATGTCCCGGCAATCCTTCTGCGTCGGCGAAGCATGCAACATCACGCGAGAGCGACGCGGCCGCTGCGGGCGTCACCGTTTGCCACGTTGTCCACCGCACAAAATCGAGCGTGGACAAGCCTGAATAGCAGCGAGCGAGACCAGCCGTGGGCAATACATGATTGGCGCCCGTCATGTAGTCACCGAATGCCACGGACGCGCTCTCTCCAACAAAGATCGTACCCGCATGACGCAGACGCCCGAGAGTATCGCTGCGCAGACTCTCGTCGACGGCGAGCAGCAGGTGTTCCGCTGCCCAGTCGTTCGCAAAGGACACGGCGTCACCGAGCGAGTCGCAACGCAGCAGCGCGCCTCGCGACGAGAGCGACGCGCGCACGATCGCCGCACGTGGCGCAACTGCGACTTCGCTCCAGAGCGCACGCTCGATCGCGTCGGCGCAGGCGTCATCGCCAACAACGAGTGTGATCACGGCTGCTTCAGGATCGTGCTCCGCCTGCGCGACCATCTCCCGCGCAATGACTTCCGGTGATACTGACCCATCCGCGATCACCAGCAATTCACTCGGTCCCGCCGGCGAATCGATCGTGACGTTCGCCACGAGCTGCAGCTTGGCCTCGGCGACGAACGCATTGCCCGGCCCCACGATCTTGTCCACGCGCGGCACGGAGTCCGTGCCGAGTGCCATGGCGGCGATCGCGCCTGCACCGCCAAGCGCGAACACGCGCGATACATCGGCAAGTGCGGCGGCGGCCAGCACGACGTCGCTTGGCAACCCTGATGGTGTAGGCGGCGAACACACGATTACTTCGCCGACGCCGGCTACGCGCGCGGGTACGGCGCCCATAAGCAGCGAACTCGGATACGCAGCGCGCCCGCCGGGCGCGTACACTCCAACGCGTGACAGCGGATCAGGACGGCGACCGATCACAATGCCGGGCTCCGGAGAAACTTCCACCGGCAGCGCGCGAAAAGCGGCATGCACCGTGGTGATGTTTGCCGCCGCGCGTTCGAGCGCGCGTCGCAGCGCAGGATCGAGCGCGTCGAGCGCACGCGTCCACTCGCGCCTGGGGACGTCGAAACTCTCAAGAGTGACGCCGTCGAAACGCTGCGCGTACTCACGAAGGGCGTCGTCACCGCGTGTTCGCACGGCGGCAATGATTTCGCCGGTGGCGACTCGTACCGACGCGTCCCCTTCACCGGAGCGCGACATGAGCGCACGCCGCGTCGCGCCGTCGAGATGATTCAGTGTACCGCGTGCGCGCAGCACGCCGGTCGACACAGCGAGGTCGCTCATGGCACCAGCCGCTCGATACGAGTGACCAGCAAGCCTTCAGCACCAAGAGCGCGAAGTTGGGAGATCACGCGGTACACCGACTTTGCCGGCACGACCGCGTGCACCGCCACGTACGCTCCGCCGTTCATGATATCCACCACGGTGGGTCCGTTGAGTCCGGGCAGTACTGCCTTGACCGCATCGAGCGCCGCGCGCGGAACGTTGGCCATGAGATAGCGCTGACCGCGAGCGCGAATCACTGAGGCCAGCGCGGTGACCAGCTCCGTGAACTCCTCGCCTCGCGCTGCGTCACCGTTGCGCGGACCTTCAGGCGCCGTCACCAGACGCGCCGAACTCTCGAGCACCGTCTCGATCTCGCGCAGGCCGTTCATCTTGAGCGTGGAGCCGGTGGACGTCAGGTCCACGACGATGTCTGCAATGCCCAGGTGCGGTGCGATTTCAGCCGCTCCGGAGACAGGCACCACATCAACCGGGCGCCCGCGTTCTGCGAAGAAGCGGGCCGTGATACGAGGAAAAACGGAGGCGACCCGGACCCTTGCGCCATCACTACCGATCTGGTCGACGCTTGTGATGCCCGAATCATCCTTCGCTGCGACGACCAGCCGGCACCGGCCGAATCCCAGATCCAGGTGGTCGGCGAGCGTGCGGCCGGATTCGTTCACCAGGTCCCAGCCGGTGACGCCGGCATCGGCCGCACCGTCGGCAACGAACTCCGGGATATCCTGTGCGCGAACGAAGATGGCTTCGAACTCACCGCCGAGTGAGGCGGTAAGGGCCCGTTCACCGGCGGCGCGCACTTCGAGGCCGGCGTCGTTGAACAGTGCGCGGGTTTCTTCACTGAGGCGCCCTTTATTGGGCAGCGCGATTCGGAGCATGAGAAACTTGGAGAAGGACGGCTGAGGGGGTTGAAGTTCCCCCCAAGGACCCCGTGGACGGCGCCGGACACAAAAAAGGCCCGTCCTGGGGAGGACGGGCCGGCGGCTTTCCGCACGACGTGCTGGAAGCGGGCGTTCAGGCTTCCGACAACACGCACATGTGGCCGCGACCCGTCGGGCCGTGTCCGTGATGCACGTGATGATGGTGCTGACGCTTGCTTGGCATGCCCCAAGGCTAGTCCGCCCGGGAAGCCCGGTCAAGGGATAGAACGCCAGTGTCCCTCCGATCATCGTCGAGCAGGTTCAGGCGGGAACCCTTTACCGGAGAGAGGGTTTGTGAATATATTCACAAGTCTCGCAGGGATTCTGCGAGCGCAGGCGTTGCCTGTGTACGTAGGTTCTTCTGTCGATCAGGCTCTGGAGGCCTCTCGAAATGCGGTTTCTTGGATATGTGGTGACGGGCGCGGCTGTGTTGCTGGCCGCTTGCGGTGGTGGAGATCAGGCAGCGAAAACGACTGACGCACCGGCTGCTGATATGCCGGCGGCGGGATCGCCTGGCATGACGGGTTCGGAAACGGCCGGGGCCGCGCAGGCGATCACGGGCACGATTCATGAAGTGAAGATGCTTATCAATGCCAACCAGCAGTATGTGTACGAGCCGGCCGAAATCACTGTCAAGCAGGGTGATGGCATCAAGTTCGCGATGGTCAGCGGTGGCCCGCACAACGTCGCGTTCGACGCCACGCTGCTTCCGGCCGACGTGAAGTCGCAGCTCATGGCCAACATGCCGAACCAGGCGGCCGAGCTGATGGGCCCGATGATGTTGACCGAAGGTGAGGACTACACGATCTCGTTCGCGGGTGTTGCTCCGGGGACATATGAGTACTTCTGCACACCTCACCTCGCGATGGGCATGCGTGGCAAGGTGACGGTCACGCAGTAAGCACGTCGTCTGGGTGCGTTTGCCCGGGCTGCGAAGAGGCGCATGAAAGACAGTTCACGAGCGCGGGGATCGGCACACGCCGGTTCCCGCGTTTGTCATTCGCCGCCCGTTCGGCGTGATTTGTCATGGTGACGCCGGACTACGCCGCACTCCACACCGAACCGCAGCGCGCCGCGTGGCTGGCGGCGCGCGCGAGAAACGCGAGCTATCGCTGGCGACTCATCGCGCTCGTCGCCGGCGCGGTCGCAGTGGGCAGCGCATTCGTGCTCCTGATCGTGCCTCGAGAAGCAGAGCGCGCCCTGCGCACTCGGCTCGACGCCCTGCCGCCGCCGATCGATACCACGCTTCTGATTGGCGCCTTCGATCGCCTGGGTTCGAGCGTACAGTCGGCCACCGGGCGCATGGAATCGGCGCGAGCGCAGCGACAGCGCGATTCGATGTTTGCCGTCTCTGTTCGCGACGTCTCGGGCGTCTCGCGGCTGCTTGTCGGCGATACGACACGCGCGCGTCTCGCCGAGCGACTGCAGGTAGCGCGCTCCACTCGGCTGGTGGACGGCTATCTTGCACTCGCGGCCGACGAGGCGCTCACTGCGGATCCGGTGGTGCAGACAATTGCCGATTCGTTGCGTGTCGCGGAGCAGGAGCGAACGGCCATCGCGGCGCTGGGGACACCGGATCAACGCTATCGGGCGCTGCAGGACCGCGTGCAGCAGTTGGGCGATCGGCTGGACTCTGTCGTGACGCGTACGCTCTATTCCGAGAGCTCGGCAACGCTTGAGGCCGCACCCGCGCCCGTCGCCGACAGCTCACAGAGAATCGAACAACGGGCGTTGCGTGAACTCACCGATTCGCTTGACGTCATTACCGCTTCGCTTCGGCGTGCATCCGCATGGAATGCAGAACGAGCCGCGCAGGAGCAGTCACTCCGCGCCGCCGAACCACTGCGTGTTCCGGTATTACCAATGCTCGCCGCGACTCTCGTGCTCGCGCTCTCACTTGGCTACGTCGCTGCATTGATTGTCGAGTGGCGGCAGCCAAGCATCGCCGGTCGCGCGGATGTCCTGACCATCGTTGCGCGAGCGAGGATGGACAGTGCTGTGGTAACCGAGATTCGTGCTTCGCCACGCGCATTGCAGCGCCGCACCAGCGACCAGCTCGTGCCCCGCGTGCTGCAGGATCGCTCGACTGCGTACAACCAGGTGTACCAGCAAATCAGCGCCATGGCCGAGTCGGTGTCTCGCATCGGCGTGCTTTCAGATGACCCCATGAGTGCCGCGCGCCTTGCTTTGCAGATCGGTGCTGCGGCTGCCCAGGCATCGCGCGAAGTGTTGCTGGTGGACGGAGACGTGCTCGCGCGTCCACTCGCGTCGGTGATCGAAAAGCCTGACGCGGCCGGACTCGCGGATGTTGCGCGCGAGCGGCTGGAACTGGCTGGGGCCCTGACGACGGTGCCCACCGGTCGCGATCGTTCGCTGTCGGCCCTCACGGCGGGCATCACCACGAGTGCGTCTGAGGCGCTCGAGCGAATCGAGCCCGACTTGCAGCGACTCATGGACCGGCACGACCTGACGGTGGTCGTACTTCCTGCGACGGCCGGACGTTGGCCTGAAACACTGATACCTGCGGACCTCGTACTCGCGGCAACGGCCGGAGCCACGAGCGTCGGCTGGCTGCGCAGCGCCCTGGCGCAGAGCCGACGGGCTGGCCGACAGGTGCGCAGCGTCATGGTGCGCGAGCGCCGCGTTTCTTGAACTTCTTGAGCTTCGCATCCACGCCGCCCATGATGGCGACGCCATTGATGCGAAGCAGCGGGGCGTGAGGTCCCGGATCCGCGTCGGCACCGTTCACACTGAAGCCACCCATCACGCCCATGCCCGTGGTTTCCACTCGCAGTCCCGTCGGCACCGCGATGTCGATGCCACCCATGAGCGCGAATACCTCGATCTCGGTCACGCCCTCGCCAAACTGCGCCTCCCTCAGGTCGAGCTCCACGCCACCCATGACCGCCAGCACCTTGAGCGTGCGCGGCACCACCCACGCGCCCTTTCGTTCCGCGCCGCCCATCACTGCCATGATGACCGCGCGGTCCGCGACCGATTCCGGCCGTGCGATGGTGGCCACTCCATACTCGTATTCGCGCTCGCCGACATGCAGGGAGCGTGGCTGCTCGCTGGCGCGCGAGGGAGCGCGTGCGGACCCGGGTGCCGCGACATTGACC
>JBGTFN010000561.1:0-2158 GCA_041747275.1 Gemmatimonadaceae bacterium
CGTGGATGTGCGAAGCGGCGCGCCGTTCGAGGACAGCACCGTGGGCCACTACGTGTATCGTGTTGGCTGGACACCCGACGGCAGTGCGATCACGCTCAACCGCACCAACCGCCGGCAGAACGTGATGGAGTTCACGAGCTGCGATCCGAGCACCGGCGCGTGCCGAGTGATCGTGCGTGAGGAGTGGCCCGCGAGCTGGACCGACAATCGCCCCGAAATCCGATGGCTCGCCGACAACAAGCGATTCATCTGGGCATCGGAGCGCACGGGCTTCCGCAACTACTATCTGTATCACATTGACGGACGGCTGCTCGCCACGCTCACCTCACATGCGTTCGAAGTCGGTGGTGTGCAGCGCATCGACGAGAAGAGTGGACAGCTGTGGTACATGGCGCGCAGCGGCGACAACCACATGAAGATGCAGTTGCACCGTGTGTCGCTCGCCGGCAAGGGCGATGTGCGTCTCACCGATGCGACGCTCAACCACAACGTCAGCATCTCACCCGACGGCCGTCACTTCGTGGACATCGCGCAGTCGCACAACACGCCGCCCGTTTCACGACTGCTCGACGGCAACGGCAAGCTCATCGCCGAGCTGAAGACAAGCGACGACAGCAAGTTCAAGACACTCGGCCTGCATCCCGTGGAACTGTTCACGTTCACCGCGGCCGACGGCGTGACCGAGTTGCACGGCATGCTGCACAAGCCGAGCAACTTTGATCCCGCGAAGAGGTACCCCGTGCTCGTGAGCGTGTACGGCGGCCCGGCCACCAATGGCGCGCGCGAAACGTTCAGCACCAGCAATCCGCTCGCGGAATACGGCTTTCTGGTTGTCACGCTCGACGCGCGCAGTGCGGCCGGTCGCGGCAAGCGATTCCTCGACGCGATCTACGAAAAGCTCGGACAGGTGGAGATCGACGATTTCGCGGCGGGCGTGCGCGAGCTCGCGAAGCGTTCGTACGTGGACGGCACGCGCGTCGGCGTATACGGCACGTCTTACGGCGGCTACGCGTCAGCGCTGGCACTGCTGCGTCACCCTGACGTCTTTCATGCAGCCGCCGCCTCGAGCTCAGTCACCGATTGGCGCCATTACGACACGATCTACACCGAGCGCTACATGTATACCCCGCAGGACAACAAGGCCGGCTATGACGCGGGCTCGGCGATGGCGTACGCCGACAATCTCAAGGGCCGCCTCATGCTGTTCTACGGCACGGCCGACAACAACGTGCACCCGTCCAACAGCCTGCAGCTCATCGGGGCGCTGCAGCGCGCCGGCAAGAGCTTCGACGTGCAGGTGGGGCCGGACGTCGGGCACGCGGGCCTCAACCAGGGGCGCATGATGGAGTTTTTCATCGAGAATCTGGTGCTCGCCCGGACCGCCTCGACGGCCATGAACTGACCCGGTGACCATCGGCACGACTTCCGGGTTATCAACGGCATGACCCCCTCCGACGCTCACATCGTCCAGAAGGTCCTCGGTGGCGACACCGAGGCCTTCCGAGCGCTCGTAGACCGGTACCACGCGGAAGCGTTGCGGTACGCCACGCACCTGCTGACAGACCACGCAGAGGCGGAAGACGCCGTGCAGGACACGTTCCTGCGCGCCTATCGCTACCTGGGTGGCTACCGGGAGCAAGATCAGTTCCGGGCCTGGCTCTGGCGCATTCTCATCAATCGCTGCCGCACGCGCGCCGGCGAGCGGTCGCGTCGCCCGGAGCCTCGTGACGCCGCGGTGATCACGCAGCTTGTGGACGCAGACGGTCCCGCCCCCGACATCGAGCTCGATCGCCGTTTCCTGCGCGAAGAGCTCACGCAGGCGCTTTCCCAGCTTCCTCCTGACCAGCGTGAGGCCATCGTGCTGCACTTCGCTGACGGTCTTTCGTATCCCGAGATGTCCGCCATCACCGGAACCGGCGTGTCGGCGCTCAAGATGCGAGTACGCCGCGCCTGCGACCGGCTTCGCGGCCTTCTCACGGAGGTGCTCCATGGCTGATTCCGAGTTCTCCCGCGAGCTATCCCGCGAGTTCTCCTCCGGGTTCGCCCACCACGATGAGGCGCTGTCGACGGAGCTTCGCGAGCTGTTGCGCGAGCCGGCACCCTTCGACCCGGCCGCGAGGTCGCGTCAGGCCGACGCGATCATGGCTGCCGTGCGCGA
>JBGTFN010000562.1:0-6691 GCA_041747275.1 Gemmatimonadaceae bacterium
CGCGCGCGCTGTCGGTGAGCGGCGGAGAAGCGGGCTGCGTCATCGGCTATGCCTCATGACAGCGTGCGCCACCCGGCGCGCGGCGGCCATTCCACCACCTGCCGTCGCCGTTGACGCGAACGAACCGCCACCTGCGTGAAACTGTTCATATTCGCGTACAACGCGAGGAAGCGCTCGAGCACGCTCGCGAACAGGAACATGCCGCCGCCCGGAAACTCCTCCTCGTTGAACTCGAGGTCGATGTGTCGTCCACGAGCAAATGCGATACCATGATCCGCCGTCACGCGCGCAAACGATGGCGAGCTGCGAACACCCACCAGTCCGTCGATCTGTCGTTCAGCGCTCAGCGCGTTGCTCGTGTTGTGCAGTCGCAGCAACTCCTGCAATGCGGCTGGACCACTATCCGTGAGCGACAGATGGTTGAGCGACAGCGACGAAATGAGCCGCCACAGCAGCGACTTGCCAAGTGCCGGCGGCACTGCTCGCGTTGGGTTGACCACGGCCGAGATCTTCTGTACCGGTCCGCCACTCACCAGCTCGAAGTCACCTCGAGCGTCGGTGCCCCATGGCAGCCGACTCGGAATATCACCGTTGCAGCACGTCGCCGTGACCGAGACGACATCGACGTCGGGCACGCGAACGGTTGCACTCAGGTCGGTGAATGACAGCACAACTTCGGTGCCGCGATCCGTTCGCCACGCCGACGGTCGGCGAGACGCGTTCCAGAACAGATCCTCACCGGTACCGGTGACATGATGCTGCTGCGAGTAGAGCGGTGGCACCACACGCGCTGAGCGCGCCTCGTGTTCCACGAGCTTCACCTCGTCCACCGACCACACTTCCACTTCGATGCGACGCCGCGCGTCGGGCACGACAAGATGCTCGTGCACGCGCTCGCTCATGAGGATGGGCTCCGCCGTCTGCTGAAACAGGTTCACGGCAGGCGTGCAGCCGGTGCGGAACGTGCGTTCTGAGATGCCGAGTTCGAGCGTCTGGCGACGCTCCGCACGATCGAAGCTGCTGAATAGAAAGCCGAGCTCGACGCGATCGGTGGCGCCGAGCGCACGAATGGCGTCGCCAAAGCCTTCCACATCGATGAAGTAGAACTTTTCGGGGAACGCAAAGAGCTCCTGCAACAACGCGAATCCGGCGAAGGTGCGATGCGGCGTGGGTAGCATGGCATCGTCCGCGCGAAAACCAAGCGGCGAGATGGCGCGCGCCCTGAGCACCTGCGCCGGCGCAGACGGCCGGTCGGGATCGCGCACGACTACCTGCACGCAGTTGTTCACGAGCAGCTCGTAGAGCGTGTCCACCACGCCGACGTCGCCCGCAAGATGAAGACGCAGCGCGTCGATGCTGAGCGTCGACAGCTTGACGCCTTCGAACGCGTGCAGCTCGACACGCACGGCGCCCACCGCATCGCGTCCAACGCTTCCGCTGCCAAGGCGCCCCGCTGGCGCCCACTCGGCGGCCTGCACTTCAAGTGGCCAGAGCGTGGTGTCGTACACCGTGCGAAAGAGGCACGGCGCTCCGTGCACCGGACGCGTTTGCAGCGCGCTGCCTCGTGGCACGTGAAAACCATCGGGCAACTTGCCTTGTGCCGGATCGAGCGTGAGATCCACGATGCTCATGGACGGAATCGGCCGCACGAGCTGCGGATGCAGCATCTCCAGCAACGTCTCCGAGATCTCGGGGAAGTCGTCGTCCAGCCGCCGATGAATGCGTGCCGAGAGGAATGCAAAGCCCTCCAGCAACCGCTCGACATGCGGATCTTCGCACTTGCCCGCCTCGAGCTGCAGTCGCGCCGCAACCTTGGGATAACGCGCCGCAAACTCGCCGCCCAGCTTGCGCAGGTAGGTGAGTTCGCGCTCGTAGTACAGCAGCAAGTCGTCCTGCATCAGGCGTCGTCATCCACTTCGTACGTGCCACTCGAAACTTCGAGCACCGTATCGAAGACAATCTGTTCAGGTGTGGGATCCATGCGCAGGGTTGCCTCGATGCTGAAGCGCACCTGCAGCGGCGTTTCCTCGTCACGTTCGCGCAGCTTCACCACCACGTTTGCCAATCGCGGCTCGAACCGTCGCAGTGAGTCGCGCACGTACTCCACCAGTCGCGCTTGTCCTTCAATTCCACCTACCGTAAGGCCGCTCGTGTCGCGCAAACCGTATTCGAGCGTCGAGTTGTGCGTCTCCGGGTGTTGCGCGTCGGCGGTGATCATGCCGCGACGAGTATTGAGCAGCCACTCCACATCGCGCTGCACGGAGCGGCGAAAGGCGCGCTCCGACTGGTCGCGTGTGAGCGCCACGTCGGTGCTGCGATCCAGCTCGAAGTCGGTGAGCCGGTCGAGCAGCGACGGCTGGACGGAGCGCTCGAGTTCTGTGCGAGCCATGTCAACTGTTCCGGCGCAGCAGGGGAGAGCGCGCGCGCGCGGTCATCAGCTCGCCTGCAGTGCGAGTGCCTGCATGGGATCGAGTCGACATACCTGCAGGTAAAGTTCATCCACCTTGGAAGAGCTTTCGCCGGCCCGCTTCAGCACCTTGTGCAGCAGCGCGATGGGCTGCGCAACGAGTGGTCCGGCTTCCCACTGTTCGAGCTTGCGTTCCTCGATGGTTTCCACGAGCCGTTCAAGGATCGGCCGCGCGACGGCGTCGAGGTTTGCTTCCACCATCACGTACGCGATCTGCGTCTGCCGCACGAACCGACCGCGCGGTGACTGGTCGCGCGAGAGCTCGGCCATCAGCAACTCGATCGCGCGGTTGGGGCGGTTCTGCGACAATTCACTGAGCGCTACCGAAAACAGGTCGCGGCCCGGTCGTGACAACGTGCGCGACGTGCGCACCTTCGCGAGTCCGCCAAGCTGCGCCGTGCTCGTGTCATCCTCGAGCGCCTGCGTGAGAATATCCGAGCCGTCCGACGGCAGGTCGTCCGTCCCAGCGGCCGGTGCGCTTTCTTCGGAGCTCGCGGGTTCGGCCAGCACGTCGTTCTCGAGCCATTCACGCGTTTCGTCGTTCGCCGCTGGCGTGTCGTCCATGAGCATCATCCGGGAAAGCTGCGGGAGAGCGACCAGCAGGGCGCGCAGTTCGCTTCGAACCACTGCCGCCACGGCGTCGTATGTGCCGCCAAGATTGTGGCAAGCGGTGAGCACGTAGCGCTGGAGATCCAGCCAGCCGCGTCCAGCGGCGGCGCTCATCAGGACTTCCGACTGTTCGAGCAACTCCGGCCACTTGCCATCGAGCATCATCGCCTTGAGGCGAGCGCGCGTGGCGGTGGGCGGCGCCTCGAGCAGTCGCGGATCGACATCGGGCGCAGCAGCGCGTAGCTCGCCCCACCGGAATCCACGCAGCAACAGGTACGGTGCCGGATTCGTGGGATTCTGGTGCCGCATCCACTTCGTCACCATCGCGATACGCGAGGCGGCGTCGGAGGCGCTGACCGGCTCCGGTGTCTGCGGCGCGTCCGGATCCGCCGCGAACTCCGCACTGCCCTCCGGCGCCTCCTCCTCCACCGGGTCGGGGTCGACGGCGAGCTTTTCGGCCAGGATCTGCTGTAGCTGACGGCGCGGTTCTTCGAGCGCCGTACGCAACGAAACGAACGACGGTGCGACATCGCCGAAGCGCTCCTCGCACGTCGCATCGAGCTGCGCCAGTTCTTCGCCGCAGAGTGCGAGATCGGCGAGCAGTGCGCGCACATTCGCCTTGGCAAGCGTGCCCACCGAGTCAGCAACCGACTCCGGCGTGGGGCGACCGGCATCGATGGCGGCCGTTCGCTCTTCCATCTTGGCTCGCTCGCTCTTGGCCTCCTCTTCGGTGGGCACGCCTCGCGCGAACTCCAGGTCTGCGAGCGACAGTCCTCCATAGAGCGGCGTCAGCCGCACCGGCGTCGCCAGCTTGCCGCCCACCCACTCGAGCGGGCCAGCGCGCAGCTCGGCGTCATCATCCTCGAGCTCGGGGTAGAGCCCGTCCCAGTACTGCGTGACGAGTCCGTTGAGCACGGTCAGCCCCGTGGCCAAGCCCGAAAAGCCCTGCCTTCGCATCAGTGCTTCCGTCAACCACGCAGCGAGTTGCAGGTCCTTCGTTTCCTTGGTCAGCAACTGCGAGGTGGTAGACACCACCGCGTTCCAGTCCGCGTACTTGCGTTCGGAGCCCGGAAGGTTCTCCTCTCGCCGCGCCTCCTTGACGGCGTCGAGACGCACGTCGTAGCGAAGGTCGGCGCCTGCGGGGTTATCGCCGACGATCGGCTGGAGACATTGCGCAACGAGGTCGGCGTTCACCGGCATCAGGAAATTCCTTCAAGGATTGAACGACGGACGCGGGTGCGGTCCCACCGACCGGCTCGGCCGCCGCCATTTTGTACCGCGCACGTTGCACCGCGCACGTTGTACCGCGTCAGGCCGCGGGCTCGATCGTAAGCTCCCGCACCTGCAGCAACGGCACGTGCCGTCCGTCCACGACCAGCACCTTCTGGCCGATGGGTGCAAAGTCACCGCTGGGCAACTCCTCCCAGTCCACAACGCGACCCAAGCGGATCTCGTCGTCAGCGTGTCGCCACGCAGCCGGAGTAATGGCCGGCAGTAGCACTTCACCCAACTCCTGGTCGCGCACCTGTGGACCGAGGCGAATCTGCGCCGGCGCCCAGTGCAAGTCGCGCAGTCTGGCAGGCTCGGGCATGACCAGCGACGCAATGTGCGCAAATGGCAGCCACAGATAGCGGCCTCCGGCCATGACTTCGAGCCGTGCGCCGATGCGGGGATCGGCGTCGGTGATTTCGGAAAACGGCTCGCCGTTGAGCGTGCCGGCCACCGGCGAGGGCGCCGGTGCCGAGGGAAAGTCCCCGGTGTCGAACATGTGTTCACGCACGCGCTCGGCCGTGATGGCTGCGCGATAGATCAGGGCACCGGCTTCAGCCATATGGCCTCCGCCGGCGAGTACGTCCAACTGTTTTTCCGCTCGTCCCCACTCACCGGCAAAGCTGGTGAGCTCGAACAGGAACGCGCGTCGCTGGGCGTCGGCCGGATTGCTCCGGAGTTCGACGCCCAGCGCCTCGATGGCCGCGCCGAGTTGGCCGGCAGCGTAGAGTGCTTGGGCAGACGGTGCGGCCACGATGAATCAGCCCTTGTTCGCTTCGAGATCCCAGGCGAACTCCGGAGCGGTCGCCTTGATCGATCCGTCCTTCTCCTGCGTGCCGTACTTCACGTTGATCTTCTTGAATGCGAAGCTCACCGATTCCGACGGACGATCACCGCCGCTGGAGAGACTGAAGCCCGACACGAAGCAGTGTTCGAGCAGGACGGTGAGGTACGCCTCGTTGGCGCCCGCGGCGTCCGTGCCGTGCTTTGTAAAGGTGAAGGTCGCTTTCTCGTAGTGCGTGCCCGCGCAGATCTTCTGCAGCAGGATGGTGGAGGCGTTGTCGAGGTTCTTCGTGAAGGTGACCTCGGACATGCTGACCCGTCCCGCCGCCCAGCCAGCCGACGTCGTGTCGATACCCGCACCGGCGCCGAACTGGAACGACGAGACCTCAATTTCCTTCTCGTGACCGGCGATGCGTGATTCGCCGTCGACCTTCTCGATCTTCAGATAGATGGGCACTAGACCTCCAGGTGATGTTTAGGATGAATGACGACTGCGTGGTGCTGCGACTGCGATCCAGCGACTACTTCGTGGGCTGCGGGAGGTCGGCGACGAGTCGCATTGACACGGCCAGTTCATCCAGCTGGTAGTGCGGCTTCATGAAGGCGACGGCACGGTAGGCGCCCGGCTTGCCGGGAATTTCCACGACGTCAACACGAGCTTCTGAAAGCGGCTTGCGGTTCATGACGCTGGAACTGGATCCCGGCGGCGCGACGTAGTTCTGGATCCAGCGATTGAGGAAGCCGTGCACTGCTTCCTGCGAGGTGTAGCCGCCGATCTTGTCGCGCATCATCACCTTGAGGTAATGCGCAAAGCGGGACGTGGCGAAGATGTACGGCAACTGCGCCGACATGCGCGCGCTCGCCGTTGCGTTCGGATCGTCGTAGACCTTGGGCTTCTGCGCCGACTGCACGGAGAAGAACGCGGCGTTGGCCGTGCCCTTCTGGTGCACGAGGGGCGCGAAGCCAAGATCGGCCATCTCCTTTTCGCGGCGATCGGTGATCTGCACTTCGGTCGGGCACTTCATCGCGAGCTCACCCGACTCGGTGCGGAAGTTGTGCACCGGCAATCCTTCCACCAGACCACCGCTTTCCACGCCACGGATGGACGCCGTCCAACCGTACATCGCAAACGCCTTGTTGACGTTGGCCGCGAGCGCATAGGCCGCGTTGCCCCAGCAGTAGTGCTCGTGGTTGCTGCCGTCCACGCGCTCTTCGTAGTTGAACGCTTCCACCGGCACGGTCGCGCTGCCGTACGGTTCGCGCACCAGCACGCGCGGCGCACACAGTGCGACGTAGCGCGCATCTTCGCTGTTGCGGAAGCCCTTCCACTTCGCGTACTCGGTGCTGTCGAAGATCTTCGCGAGATCGCGCGGGTTGTCGAGCTCCGACCACGTCTCCAGGTTGAACATCTCGTGCGACGCCGCCGTCATGAACGGCGCGTGCGCGGCCGCGGCCACGTTGGAAATCTTCTCGAGCAGCTCGATGTCCTGGCCGCTCTTGTCGAACGCGTAGTCGCCCACCAGCGCGCCGAACGGCGTGCCGCCGAAGACACCGTACTCTTCT
>JBGTFN010000563.1:0-1939 GCA_041747275.1 Gemmatimonadaceae bacterium
CGGCGGTGCTGGCAAGCATTCCCGTCGCGAAGAGGGCGAGCGCGGGGACGAATCGAATCACTGATGTTGCGGAACGCATGGGTGTCTCACTCCAAATGGGGTTCGGACGTGAGACACCGCATGTTCGACCGGGGGTTTCCAACGACTCGTACAACGTGCCGATGAACTCCCATCCCGACTCGTGGGTGAACGCGCGGAGAGCGCGCGAAGAGCGCGCGCGCCGTTCTGCTCTTGCGTCTACACGATCAGGTTGAGCAGCCGTCCCTTTACATAGATGATGCGCTTCGGCTCTCCGGTCACGAACTTCGCGATCGAGGGCTCGGCCATCGCTGCCGCTACCACCGCGTCCTGCGTGGCGTCGGGCGCAACCAGCACACGCCCGCGCGGCTTGCCGTTCACCTGCACCGCGATCTCGATCGTGGTCTCCTCGGCGAGCGCCGCATTCCATGCGGGCCACCCGCTGTCGACGATGCTCGCCGTGTGACCAAGCTCGGCCCAGCATTCCTCTGCCAGATGCGGAGCAAACGGTGCGACGAGTTGCACGAGCGGCTGCACTTCGTCGATGTGCGCCACGCGTTCCGCGCGTCGCAACACGTTCATGTACTCCATCATCGCCGCAATTGCGGTGTTGTACGCAAGCACGGCAAGATCTTCACCGACCTTGCGAATCACCTGATGCAATTTGCGCAGCACATCAGGATCGGCGTCGCCCTCGCGGCGTGCATCGCGCACCGAGCCCCAGAGACGATCGAGGAAGCGGCGCACACCGCTGATTCCCTGCGAGCGGAAGTCACCACCGTCCTGATACGGACCAAGGAACATGAGATACATGCGGAACGAGTCGGCGCCCCATTCCGTGACGTATTCGTCCGGATTGATCACGTTGCCCTTCGTCTTCGACATCTTCGCACCGTCGCGGATGATGAGACCGTGCGCGCGGAACCGCGTGAACGGCTCCTCGAACGCAACGTGTCCGCCGTCATGCAGCGCCATCGTAACGAATCGCGAGTAGAGCAGGTGCAGCACGGCGTGTTCGTTGCCGCCGATGTACGAGTTTACCGGTAACCAGCGCGCGGTCGTCTCGCGATCAAATGCGACATCGTCGCGCCGCGCGCTCGGATAGCGCAGGAAATACCACGCGCTGTCGAGGAACGTGTCCGACACATCCGTCTCGCGCCGCGCGTCGCCGCCACACGAAGGACACGCCACGTTGTACCACTCCGCATGACGGGCAAGCGGGGACACACCCGAGTCGTCGGGCTTGAAATCGGGGATGAACGGAAGCTCGACGGGCAGTTGGTCTTCGGGCACGGGCACAGTGCCGCATGCCTCGCAGTACACGATCGGAATCGGCGGACCCCAATAACGCTGCCGTGAGACACACCAGTCGTGCAGTCGATAGTTCACCACGGGCTTCGCATGTTCGTTGGACGCGAGCCACGCGATCACCGCCTGTTTTGCATCGCCCACCGTCATGCCATCGAACTGCGCCGAATTGACGAGACGGTCGCTGCTGTTGCTCGCGACGTACGCCTCGGCCAGCGCGCTGTCCGCGTCGTGGCCTTCACCGGCAACTACACGCCTGATGACGGCGTCGAGCTCGAGCTTGCAGTGCTGCTCGAATGTCTTCGCGAGCGTATGCGCAAACTCGAAGTCGCGTTCGTCGTGACCGGGCACGGCCATGATCGCGCCGGTACCGTATTCCATGAGCACATAGTCCGCGATCCACACCGGCACATTGTTGCCTGTGGCGGGATTCACCGCGAACGCACCCGTGAATACGCCGGTCTTCTGCAGCACCGACTTGCGCGAGACGAGATCCTGTTTGACGGTCTGTTCCTGATACGCGCGCACACTCTCGCGATACGCATCGGTCGTGATGGTATCGACGAGCGGATGCTCGGGCGCGAGCACGAGATAGGTCGCGCCGAAGATCGTG
>JBGTFN010000564.1:0-6005 GCA_041747275.1 Gemmatimonadaceae bacterium
CGGGTAGTGGTAATGATGGACGCCGCTCACTCGAACATCTCCTGGGCCGAATCGGCCGCATCATGATCGTCGTCATGCGCCGTACCGGGACCGCCGGTGGTAGGCGCACCATTCGGGAAGGACATCTTCGGGCGACCTTCTGTAGCGGCATTCACGCCGGAACTGCCAGGCGTGAGCTGAACGGGAGCCGGCACGAAGGGCGACGGCAACTGCGGCGCGGTAGCCGAGGCGCGAGGCACCGTGGCGCCATTCTGTCCGGGCATGCCGTGCGGGCCGATGACTGCCGTGCCGGCCTGCAACGCGCGCACGTAGTTCACCACGTCCCAGCGATCGGCTTCTTCGATGCGGGCGTAGTTGGGCATGCTGGCGCGGCCGTTGCGAATGATGCCCCAGAGGTATCCATCTGTGCGACCAATCGCGGACGCGTTGATGATGCTGGGATAGAATGCGTAGCCGGCAGCCGCCATCGCGCCCTTGCCGTCACCAAGATCACCATGACAAACGGCGCAATTGATGGAGTAATACTTTCGACCGCTGTCGAGCGAGCGCGCGTCGGCCGCGACAGGATTCGTTAGCCCCGACATCGAATCGACGGCAAGCGGTGAAGGCGTGTACGAAACCGCGATACCAGGTACCGCCATGCCCTGAATCGGCACCGACATCTGCGGATTGAAACGCGGCGGAGCGATCGTGTCGTTCACGTTGACCGAAAACGACTCCCACGGCTCGAGGCGCGGCTGATTCTTGAAGTCGGTAAACCAGGCGCACGCCGAGAAACCGAACGGCAGCGCGAGCAGGAACGCGGAACGCGCAAGACGCGCGGAAGATGACATGACAGTCTGATCAGGCTTCACGACGCACCTCTTCTGCACCGTGCTTCTGCAGCAACGCTTCGACCTGGGACGCCTTGTCTTCACCGCACGCCACGAAGATGCCGAAGTGTCCGCTGCTGAAGCGCGGATCGTACCCGACCGTCGTGGTCAGGCGCGGAATGCGCGCATTGATGAACATGCCGGCCACCGTGGCCAGGCAGCCAACGAGCACCATCATCTCGAACCCGATGATGGTGTAGGGAATCCACGAGGCGATGGCCTTGCCACCTGTGACGAGCGGCCAGTAGTCGCCCGTCCAGATGGAAACCCAGTAACCAAAGGTCACGCCGAGCAAAGCGCCGACGAGCGTGAAGCGGCGTACTACGCTGTTCGGTCCGTCGATTGCGTCGTCAATCTCATGACGGATCGTCGGCGAGAACACCGTCACGTTGCCGAGGCGCGCCTTCTTCAGCTCCTCGATGGCGCCAAGGGTGGTGTCGACATGCGGAAACGCTCCGAGAACGCCTTGCATCAGTGGTGCGCTCCTTCGACGGCCGCGTGCTTGCGCCGCGGGACGACGATTTCCTTGAGTTCCATGATGGCCATGACGGGCATCTGCTTGACGAACAACAGGAACCACATGAAGAACCAGCCGAACGAGCCAACCAGGAAGCTCATGTCCACCCAGCTCGGCGCGTAGCTGCCCCACTGCCACGGAGAGAACTCATGGCTGAGTGACGGCACCACGATCACGAAGCGCTCGTACCACATGCCGATGTTGATGAAGATCGACAGGAACCAGAGCCACGTGGGATTGCGGCGCAGTTTCTGCGACCACAACGACATCGGCAGCGCCATGTTGCACAGCAACATGATCCAGGCCGCCCACCACCACTGACCGAACACGCGGTTCCAGAAGAACTCCTGCTCGGGCCGCACACCGCTGTACCACGCGATGAAGAACTCGATCATGTACGCGCAACCAACAACCAGCGATGTGAACAGCACGACCTTGGCCGTGGCATCGAGATGATTGAGTGTGATGTAGTGCTCGAGCCTGAACCACTTTCTCATGGGGATCACGATCGTCCACACCATCGCGAAACCGGAGAAGATGGCACCGGCCACGAAGTACGGCGGGAAGATCGACGCGTGCCAGCCCGGCACGAGCGCCATGGCAAAGTCGAAGGAAACCACGGAGTGCACCGAGAGCACGAGCGGCGTGCTGAAGGCCGCCAAAAACAGGTATGCCTTGGCGAAATGACGCCACTCACGATCGCTGTTGCGCCAACCAAGCGAGAGAATGCCGTAAATCCGCTTACGCATCGGGTTCGTTTCCCGGTCGCGCAGCACGGCGAAGTCGGGAATGAGTCCGATGTACAGGAACGTGGTCGAGATCGTGAGATACGTGGAGATGGCGAACACGTCCCACACGAGCGGCGACTTGAAGTTCGGCCACAACAAACGCCAGTTCGGATACGGAATCAGCCAGAAGAACTTCCACGGGCGCCCGATATGAATGATCGGGAACAGACCCGCCGTCATGACGGCAAACACGGTCATGGCTTCCGCAGCCCGATAAATCGACGTGCGGAAGCCGGCACGGAAGAGATACAGAATGGCAGAAATCAGTGTGCCGGCGTGGCCGATACCAACCCAGAAAACGAACGTGATGATGTAGACACCCCACATCACCGGCGGCTCATAGCCTGCCTGTCCGAGTCCCCAATAGATCTGGTAGATCCAGGCCGATGCGCCGATGAGCATCGCAAATACCGCGACGCTCAGGCCGATAAGCCACTTCTTCGTGAAGCCGAGCGTCGAGATGATCTCGCGATCGACCTGTTCGTAATCCTTGACCGCGGGGAGCTGATTGTCGGCCGAAGCGATATTGGGCCGGCGAAGCTCGTCGACCGGTTGCGCGATGGTGCCCATCCGGTGGTGCCTCCTCAGGCCGTGGCCGACGCCGCAGGCGCCGGGTGATTGACTTTCTTCAGGTAGACCACGGCGGTGTACGTGTTCAGTTCCTCGAACACGTGATATGCACGGCGGTCGTACGCGAGCTTCGCAACACTCCAGTTCTCGTCAGCAGCGTCACCGAACACGATCGCGCGGGACGGACACGCCTGTGCGCACGCGGTGGTGAACTCGTCGGCGCGCAACTCTCGCTCCTCGGAGCGGGCGCGATTCTCGCCCTCACGAATGCGCTGCACGCAGAACGTGCACTTCTCCATGACGCCCTTGCCGCGCACCGTGACATCAGGATTGAGCAGCCAATGCATCGGTTCCGGCCAGGCATACTGCTTGCGCTCGGGTTCGCCGTAACCGAACCAGTTGTAGTAACGAACCTTGTAGGGGCAGTTGTTGCTGCAGTAGCGCGTACCGACGCAGCGATTGTAGACCTGCACATTGAGGCCGTCGGGCGAGTGATACGTGGCGTATACAGGGCACACGGGCTCGCACGGCGCATTGCCGCAGTGCTGACACATCATCGGCACAAAGCGCGTCTCGAAATCCGGCGAGAACTCATTTTCCGTGTTGGTATTGCCTTCGTAGTAGCGCTCGAGGCGAATCCAGGCCATTTCGCGGCCCTTGATGATATTCGCGCCCGGACGCTCATCCCACGTGACCGGACTCAGCGCGCGACCTTGGTAGCGCGCACCGACCGTCGGAATGTTGTTCTCGCTGTAACAGGCGGTGACGCACGCCGAGCAACCGGTGCAACGCGCCAGATCGACGGTCATCGCCCAGCGACGTGATTCGGCCCGCGTGGGATGCTCCGGGTTGTACATCCCCTTGTCCTTGGACTGGGGATTGGCGAACTCACCTTGCGCATCGGCTGCCACCGGCGACTTGAGACCCGGCAGGAATTCCTGCGAAACGTGACCGGGAATGTCGTGGTGATGCTCTTCAACCTCGGGCGCAGAGATCGCCGCAGCCATCATGGCCTGCGCAATGCCTCGCCCATGCTGGCGCGCCGAACCTTCAGTGGTCACGAGCGCGCTGTGCTCAACACCGCGCGTGACATTGCCCCGCGTGGAGACGAGCGCCAGGTTGCCCGCCGAATCCCACGCGCTCGGCAATACGGTATACGCGTTCACACCCACACCGATCGCAAACCGCCCGTACGCAGTGTGACCTTGGCCGAGGGCCACGGCGACGGTATCGGGACGCACGCCCATGTACGGGTAGGCCGGCGCAGAGATCTCACCCGCTGCTGTTGTCACCGTAAGATGATCGCCTTCCTTGACGCCCATCTGCTTGGCAGTGATTGGATGAATCTCCACCCACGACTGCCATGCGATCTTGGTGACCGGATCGGGCAACTCCTGAAGCCACGGCTTGTTGGCGCCCGAGCCGTCGCCGAGCGTGGCCGACGGATACACGAACACGAACATGTTGCCCTCTCCCGCGCCAAGTGCAGGCGCAGGTGATGGACGCGACGGCGCGGTGCGCGTAGCACGCGACGCGGCCACTGATCCGCTGACCGACGCCTGCGTGAGTGCCGTGGCAAAAGCGTCAGAACCACCCGCGAAGCCGGACACCATCCAACTGCGGTAATCGGATTGCGGAAAGCTCGCGGCGATTGCACCATCTGCCCGCGCGGAGCCGATGAGCACATCGGCAACACTGCGCGTGTCGAACACGGGCTCGAGCACAGGCTGCTGGAATGAGCGCTGGCCAGCCACCGTCACCGCATCACCCCAGCTTTCCAGCCAGTGGTGGTCGGGGAGGATAAGATCGCAGAGCAGGCTCGTTTCGTCAGGCATGATCGAGAACGAGACCTTGAACCCGACTTTGGCGAACGCTTCGGCGAAACCAACGCTGGCCGGCATGGAGTACGCCGGATTCACGTTGCGCACGAATGCAACGGGCACGGAGCCGGCGTTCATTCGCTCCGTCGCTTCGACCAGTTCGAGATACGACGACAGTCCTTCGTAACCGGCGTGAGCTTCGGCTGGCTTGATGGTGGTGCCAACGCTGCCGTTCTGCTTGTTGATGTCGGCGACCATGGTGCCGCATTCGACGGCGTCCGGCGTGGTCATGCCGCACAGCGCGAGCACACCGCTGCCTGCCGCTCCGACGGCCGCGATGAGTGCGGTAATCGTGCCCTCATCGACATCAGCAGCTGTTGCCGCTTCAGCGGCCGTCGCCTGTCCGAGGATCGCGCGGCAGATCGCCATCTCGCTGCCCGGACGTGCTGGAATCCACTGATCAGCGTTGAGGCCGGTGAGTGAACGACGCGCGCCGATGTACACGAGCCTGGGAGCACCTTCGAGCTTCGCGCGCGCATCGGCCCATCCGAGCTGCTGCGGAACACGGTGTCCCCACGCGTCGAGGAAGTCGGCGGAGAAGCTGAGAATGAGCGACGCGGCGTTGAAGTCGATCGCCGGCCATGCTGCACCATACGCCGCGCGGTTGGTCGCGATCGTTGCGGCGGGTGCCATCGTGTCAACGGACAGATGCGCCGGCATGCCATTGGCTGACAACCACTGATCGAGCAGACCGGGAAAGCTGCCTGTCTCGTGCGCATTCATGAACACCGCATTGGCGGCGCCGCCGCGGCTCTTCACTTCGCCGAGCCGCTGGCCCAGCACTTCAAGCGCGCGATCCCAGGTGACTGGAGTCAGCTCCGCACCTTCGCGCAGCATCGGCTGGCGATAACGATCAGGGTTGTACAACCCCTGCAACGCCGCCATGCCCGTCGCGCAGATGGCGCCGCGATTGACCGGGTGATCAGGATTTCCCTCGAGTTTGATCGGACGTCCGTCGCGAACTTCCGCCAGCACGCCGCAGCCCGTCGCGCATTCCTTGCACGTCGTAGCATAGAACTGCGACACGCCGGCCACCGTGTTGTCTGGTGACGTGACGTACGGAATCAACTTCCCGACTTTTTCCGACGAGCAACCCACCACAGCCGTGGTGGCGCCCGTCGCGCCGAGAATCTTGAGGAAGTCTCGGCGCTTGACGCCGCTTCCCGCTTCAGTGCTCATGCAGTCACTCCGCTCCTGGCGGCTGCTCGTCACGTGAGGCCGGGGATTGCCCCGACCAACGCACGAGGTAAGTGGTCAGTCGAGGATCAGTAGTGGCAGACGGCGCAATCGTAACGCGCCTTCTTCACGGGTTCGTTGGCCAGCGCTTGAACGACGCTGTCCGGCATGCCGGCGAGGCGCGCGCCTTCAGCCGGCTTGT
>JBGTFN010000565.1:0-9287 GCA_041747275.1 Gemmatimonadaceae bacterium
AGCGCCGCGCGCGCCGGCGTGATTGCGCCGAATCCGGCACCGAAGAGTGCGACGAACACCCACACACCCATTGCACTGCGCGTGGCGATCAGCACCGCGAGCGCGATCGCAGACAGGCCAAAGATCGAGGCGGTAACGACGCCGCGAGGCCAGCGACCACCGAGCGGGGTGAAGATCAGCCGACCGGGCAGCGCCATGAGGCCGAGCAGTCCCATCGCTCCCCCGGCGAACGCCGCGCCAAAACCGCGATCCAGCAGCAACGGTACCAGGTGCACCGCAACGGCGGTGGTAGTCAGCCCGGACAACGTGAACGCAACGGCGATCCAGCGGAACGAGGTGCTCCGGACAATGGCACGCGCGCCAGCGTTTGCGACTTCATGCTTGCTCGTTGCAAGGGACGGCGAACCTGCGATCGCGATATGCGACGGCGACGCAGCAGCGAGGCCAGATGTGTCAGTCGCACTCACGGGCTCTCCATCCGGTGCCTGTCCCACATCGTCCGGACGTCGACGCAACAGCAGCGCATGCGGAATAACCGTGAGCACCGCGTAGATCACAGCGAGTATCACAAGCGCTGCCCGCCATCCCTGACGCGCGACAATCACCGTCGCCAACGGCACGAAGATCACCGACGCGAAGCCGCCGAGGAACGTGAGCACAGTCAAGGCGGCACTGCGTCTCGTGCGAAACCAGGTCGCGATCACGGCGAACGCCGGCTCGTACAGCACGGCCGACATCGCCACACCCATCAAGGCCCAGAGCGCGTAGAATGCACCGAGCGAGCGCACCTGCGACCACGCGACAAGCAGCAGCGCGGCCAGCAGTGAGCCGGCCGTCATGAGGCCGCGCGAACCATGTCGATCCACCCAACGCCCAACCGGAATGGCGGACGCACCAGCGACCAGCTGCGCGAGCGAGAATGCACCGGTAATCTGCGTCTTGGTCCAGCCAAGCTCCGCGCCAATCGGTGTGATGAACGCGGCAAAGCCGTACCAGAGCACGCCGTACGAAACCGTCGCGGTCAGTCCGAGCACGCCCACCAGCGCCCACCCGTAGTACCAGTCGCCCGGCCACCACGTCGGAAGACCTTGGCGGGAACGAACTGCTGTCGCTCCCGCTACGGCGAGGTGCGTCACCCGCAGCACGCTCCGCTGGCCGCGCCCGCGAGCACGAGCTCGTTGTCATGCGCCTCCGCCTGCTGTTCCACCTTAGATGCACCGAGATTCGACTGACACACACCCGTCTCCGGCAGCACGAGCTCCACGTTGCGCGCGCCTTCTTCATCGCCGACGAGCGAGCACACCACCGAGCGAACCTGCTCGTATCCGGTGAGCAGCAGGAAGGTCGGTGCGCGACCATAACTCTTCATGCCCACCACGAAGAAGTCAGTCTCCGGGTGCGACAACTCGGCGGCGCCGTGCGGGTAAACGGTTCCACACGAGTGCAGGTTGGGATCGATGAGCGGCGCCAGCTGCTCTGGCGCTTCGAGCCATGGGTCGAGCTTGAGGCGCAGTTCGCGAGTGATCGAGAGGTCGGGGCGGAAGCCGGTCGTGACAACAATTTCGTCCACCGGACCGATGCGCGCACCGCTATCACTCTCGACGATCACCCCGTTCGCGCCAGCCGACACGCGCGCAATTCGCACGCCCATCTCGAGCCGCACCCTGCCCGACTCCACGAGCCGGCGCAAACGTCCGCCAAGCGCACCTCGCGCCTCGAGCGCATCCTTGCGCCCGCCGCCAAACATCAGTCCTACATGCGTGCGCCGGATCGCCCACACGATTTCCGTCTCCGGCGCATCCTGCTTGAGCCTCGCGAGATCGAGCAGCGTGTTGAACGCCGAATGACCGCTGCCGACCACGAGCACACGCCGGCCGGCATAGCGCGCACGGTCACGACCGATCACGTCGGGGAGCCCGTACAGTATGCTCGCTTCGGCCTCCGACTCGCCCTTGGCTGCGACACCGCCTGCGCCCATCGGGTTCGGCGAGCGCCATGTGCCCGATGCATCGATGACGGCACGCGCGAGCAGTCGCTCGGTTCGACCGTCCGGTGATTGCACGACAAGTTCGAAGGGCGCATCGTTGCGACCGGCGGTCTTCACTTTGTCGTAGCCTCGACGCGTGACCGCGAACACGCGATGGCCAAGGCGAATATGCGGTGCGATCTGGGGAAGTGCGGCCAGCGGTTCGACCCAGCGCTCGAGCAGCTCGCCGCCTGTGGGCAGGTGATCGCCATTGGGCATTGTCCAGCCAGTTGCCTCGAGCATGGCCACGGACGTGGGCTCCACCACGTACTTCCATGGCGAGAAGAGCCGCACGTGCGACCACTCGCGGATGCTCGCGCCAACCCTCGAGCCGGCTTCGAGCACCAGCGGCGTTCCGCCCCTGGCAATCAGCTGTGCCGCCGCGACCAGGCCTACTGGGCCCGCGCCGATGATCGCTACAGGAAGTTCGGCATTTGGCGTCGGGTCCCCGCAGCAAGCGCCGACGTTCTTTGGCGCCGCTTTGGTGGCGCGTGTGTTCTCTGCGGTCGCCGTCTCTGCAGGATTCTCTACGGCAGTCGCTCCGCAGCAGCTGGACTTGGGAGCGTTCGGGTTAGTGGACTGCGGGGTCATGTCAGTCTCCAGTCTGGGATCGTGGTCTTCGTGATATATTGATGCACGTCGATGTACTTGATCAAAAAGCAATCGCCGTAGTTATCCAACGCTTTGGGAGCGAGGTCAGCCGAACGCGGCGAGGCGCTCGGTGATTCGATTCCTGAGTCCGTCCAGCGCCTCACGGTTGATGCGGTAGTAGGCGTAGAGGCCCTGCTTCTCGCTCTGAATCAGCCCAGCCTCGCGAAGCAGACGCAGATGGTGCGAGACGGTGGGCTGCTTCACAGGCACTGCTGCCTCCAGATCGCAGACGCACACCGTGCCCTCCTTGCGCGAGAGCACATCGAGCAGCTGCATGCGAACCGGATGGCCCAGAATCTCCAGATCGGCCGTCGCTCGCGTCGCCTCGGCCATCGTCATCGAGGGGTTGGCGTCGGTATCGCAGCATCGCTCACCGATGCGGCGTGGTTCGAGTTGGGGCAGAGTTCTGGTTGCCATGCGTGTGAAGTTCATTGAGGTTGATCGATATACTAAATCGACCCGCTTCGATGCGCAAGGGCGGAAGGGACGCCGGCCGAGGCACGGCGTCCCCAACCTTTACGCCGACTTGCCGTCTTCGTGGTCGGCCTTCGCCTCTTCCTTCGCGAGCCTCGACTTTTCGCTCTTCTTCTCCGCGTCGTCATGCTGCTCGCGCTTCTCGAAGAGACGGTCTTTCCCTTCATCATCATGGCGCGCGATCTTGGCCTCATCGTGGCCCGGACCACCAGCGTGCTTTGATTCTGCCTCGGCGAGCGCGGCCTTGGCTTCGTCCGCTTCCTGCGCAAGCTTCTTGTCGCTTGCGTCGTGCTTGTAGGCGTTCTTGTTGCTGTTGCTCATGACAGACTCGGGATGGAGAGAGGATGACCGCGTGCTCTCAGCATACCCGACCGAGTGCCATTCGGCTCTGACACTCGGACCGCTACGTCGGACTGATGGTCGGATTGTTTGCATTGGCGCGCGAGTGCACGCAGATCATTACCGCGTCATCTGCTCCCGCAATCTGTCCTCCTGCGCGCGCAGTTCGGGCGTAAACTCGTCGCCGAAATCTTCTGCTTCGAATACGGGGCGCAACTCGAGCTCGCCGCCATCGTTCATCGGGTTCGGACAACGACGCGCCCACTCGACGGCCTCGTCCAGCGACTTCACCTGCCACATCCAGAAGCCTGCGATCAACTCCTTCGTCTCGGCAAAGGGGCCGTCCACGACCGTGCGCTCCTTGCCGCTGAAACGAACACGCTTGCCCTTGGATGATGGATGCAATCCATCGCCTGCCAGCATGATTCCGGCGGCGACGAGTTCCTCGTTGTACTTGCCCATCGCGGCAAGCATCTCGGATTTTGGCATCTCGCCGGCTTCGGAATCGGCGGATGCCTTGACGATGACCATGACGCGCATTGTTGGTGTCTCCTCGGATTCTACTCTGTGATTGATGGTGCAGCGGGTCGAGCGATGTTGCTGCATCATGATCGAACGATCATCAGCGATTTCGACAAGTAGCTGGCAAGGTTCACCGTGCCGAGTGCTCTCCCCGAGAATCCGGTCGTACAGCGGCTCTCCAGGCGTGAAACTGGCTCGGGCGCACGCCATAGCGAGCAACAGAGCCCTCATGCAGGTCATCGAGCAATGAGATAGCGATTTCGCAGAAGCGTGCACGGTCCTCGTCAGAGACATCGAACCTGGGAACGAGAGCGCGCACGACGAGGAGTTCAGGCGCCAGCTGTTCCGCCACGACTTGTCGGACGAGATTCGCGAGTTCGGTCCGATAGCGGAGGCGAATCGGATCGGGCTGCACTACGGAATCTTTGATGACACGATAGCGCTGCGCCGAACGTCGGTAGGCGCCGATGTAGACGTCTCGGAGTAGCGCCACATCGTTAAGCTCGTAGACAGCCAGCGTGCCGTGTATGTACGCAGACTCCGCAACGTCGATGAAGGAGAGCGGACAATAGTTCGACTTCACCAGCGGAATATTGGCGGCCAATCTCGAGGTGCGCTTGTTCGCGTCGAGGAAGGGCTGCAGATACGGAATGTGCACCATCGCGAAGAACGACTGTTCGAACGGGTCGGGGATCGCCGCCGCGCGGGTCAGGAAGAGGTCGAACAGCTCTTCCAGACGTGGCGGGATGGCAAGCGGGACGAAGGTACTGCCACTGATTTCCACCGGGCGCATGCGCAAGCGACCTTCACTGCGTGCATCGTCGAGCAAGTTCTCCGACAACGCCGCATGAAGGTTGAAGAGCGTGTACCGGTTGAAGGCGATGTCGTCCGCGCGATCTACAAGCAGCTCAATCGCCTTCTTGTGATTGAGCAGCATCTGTGCTTCCGCCGCGTCTTTTCCTTCCGCTCGGGTGCCCTCTTCCAGCAACTTTCGCGTGTCGAGCAGACTGTATGTGTTCCCTTCCAAATGGCTTGAGGCCCACGAAAGATCGATGAGCAACCGTTCGAAGATGTCTCGAGCAAAGGTGCCCGCCGGCCGGTCGATATCGGGCGTACGGCCGATCTCATGGAGGTCGACGCGCGTTGTCTCCGGGAGATACCAATCTTCACCAGGGCGATAATCTCGAAGCATCGACTCGTTGTAGCCGACCGGCCGGCGCAAGTGCTTCGGTTGACGAACCAACCCCAACGCTATTGCTCCAGCGGGTGACAGGTCGGGGAGAGCCGTCTCAATATCGTCGTCGCGACTCGGCACCGGAGTAGTCACTCGGTAGCGAGTTGCCTGGCCTGCTCCTTCCACGACAATGCGGCCAGCGATGCGTAGTGCCTGGAGCCTTCTTGCCAGTGTCCGCCTGGCCATTGGCTTCGCCCTCGTCGCGTTCAGCTTCGAGAGCAACTCCAGCAGCGGTAGCCCCTCCGGTGCATGTGCGAGGAATGCCAGAACGGGCGTCGACACGTCGTGCTGCAGATCTCCGGTTTCCGGCACAGGTCGCAGGGTTGAAGAATGCGCATCCTCGTTTCCTCGCAACCTACCACTTCTGGCCACTTCTGGCCACTTCTGGTCACTTCTGGTCACTTCTGGTCAGGTTTGGTACTTCTGGCCACCTTCTAGCGACTCCTGGCCATTTTGGCCGATGCTCTGTTAAGCATTTGGAAGCGACGTTACGCGCTACCCACCCGCCATCGCGCCGACCACGAGCAGCGGTTCTTCGCCTGACACCACACGTGCTGGTAGCGCGTCATCAGGCGAGTCGTGCGACAGGTCCCGCTCGCACGCGTAGAACCTCACGAACGCACGCCGCTTGTGCGTGACATGATCGCGAATGGTGCCGCGCAGCATGGGATACTGCGCCTCGATGGCATCGAGCACGCGGCGCAGCGTGGCATCGGTGGTGACGGCGACGCTGACCTCGGCACCCGCCTGCGCCAGCGCCCGCAAGTGGGTGGGCAAGACAACACGAATCAGCATGCGTCCGACATCCATGACGTCGCCGTGATCAGAGACTTCACGCCAACGTCTGCACTTCCACCGACATCACCGGTGGCAGGTCGTGCACGATCGCCGTCCAATGATCCCCGCTGTCGCTCGACACATACACCTGACCGCCACTTGTGCCGAAATAAACGCCGCATGATTCCATAGTGTCTACCGCCATCGCATCACGCAGCACATTCACATAACAATCCGACTGCGGCAGACCATCGGTGAGCGCTTCCCAATGATTGCCGCCCGTGCGGCTGCGATACACGCGCAGCTTGCCTTCGGGCGGAAAGTGATGCGAATCGCTCGTGATCGGCACGACGTACACCGTCTCCGGTTCGTGCGCGTGCACCGCAATCGGAAATCCGAAGTCCGTGGGCAGATTGCCGCTCACCTCGTGCCACTGGTCGCCGGCGTTGTCGCTGCGCATTACATCCCAGTGCTTCTGCATGAACAATCGGTCCGGGTGCGACGGATGCATGGCGATGCGGTGAACGCAATGCCCGACTTCCGAATCCTGGTCGGGAATCTCGCCCGAGCGCAGCCCCTTGTTGATGGGCGTCCACGTCTCGCCGCCATCGTCTGTACGAAACGCGCCGGCCGCCGAAATCGCGATGTAGATGCGCTGCTCGTTGCTGGGATCGAGCACAATGGTGTGCAGGCACAGGCCGCCCGCGCCGGGCTGCCACTGCGGACCGGACCCGTGCGTGCGCAGTCCGGACAGCTCCTTCCACGTGAGGCCGCCGTCGGTGGACTTGAACAGCGCGGCATCCTCGACCCCTGCGTACACGATATCGCGGTCAGTCAGCGACGGTTCGAGATGCCACACGCGCTTGAACTCCCACGGATGCGGCGTGCCGTCGTACCACATGTGCGTGCCCGCATCGCCGTCATAGGTGAACTCGTTGCCAACGGGCGTCCACGTCTTGCCGCCGTCATCGGAGCGCTGGATGATCTGTCCGAACCACCCGCTTGACTGCGACGCATAGATACGGTCGGGGTCAACCGGCGACGCCTTCATGTGATAAATCTCCCAGCCCGGAAAGTGCGGGCCGTCCACCGCCCACTGCTTGCGATCACCATCCGACGTCAGCACGAACGCACCCTTGCGCGTTCCGACCAGCACACGGACCCCGCTCATGATTGTTCTCCTCTAGGGAAACGGGATGACTGCCACGTTACGTGACAGCAATGCGACATGCATAGAATGCGCTGATGTTGCGCATTCGGCGAGCGGCGTTCAGCCTTCGGTATGACCTTGTCGATTCCGCCCGACGAAATTCGACGCTATCAGCGCCATCTGTCCCTGCCCGGCGTGGGCATCGAGGGACAGCAGCGCCTGCGCGAAGCGCGCGTGCTTATTGTCGGGGCCGGTGGACTGGGCTCCCCGACTGCGCTGTACCTGGCGGCCGCTGGTGTCGGCACGATCGGCCTGGTGGACAACGATGTGGTCGACGAGACCAACCTGCAGCGGCAGATCCTGCATGGCACGAAGGACGTCGGACGCACCAAGCTCGAGTCCGCGCGTGACCGCCTCGAAGATGTGAATCCGTTTGTGAACGTCATCACGCACGCTGCGTGGCTGACTTCGCAGAATGCGCTGGAAATCATTCGCGACTACGATATCGTGCTCGATGGCACGGACAACTTTGCAACGCGCTATCTGATCAACGATGCGTGCGTATTGCTCGGCAAGCCCAATGTGCATGGCGCGATCTTCCAGTTCGATGGACAGGCTTCGGTCTTCGCTGCGGAAGACGGGCCGTGCTATCGCTGCCTGTATCCCGAACCACCGCCGCCCGGCATGGTGCCGAGCTGCGCGGAGGGCGGTGTGTTCGGTGTGCTGCCAGGGCTGGTGGGCACGATTCAAGCCGTGGAGACGATCAAGCTCATTTTGCGCGCTGGTGACTCGCTCGCGGGCCGCCTGCTCATGATCGACACACTTTCCATGCAGTTCCGTCAGGTGCGCCTGGAACGTGATCCCAATTGCCCGGCGTGCGGCACACGGACGATTACGGAACTCATCGATTACGATCAGTTTTGTGGCACGCCGGCACTTGGTTCCGCCGCGAACTTGCGAGCGGTGACGGAGATATCCCCTGAACGACTTGCCGAACGACTCACCGATGACGGCGACTTTGACCTCATCGATGTGCGAGAACCACACGAAACCGCGGAGGCTCGCATCGAACGTGCCAAACTCATTCCGTTGGGTACGCTGCGCGACGCAATGGCTTCGCTGGATGCGTCGCGTGAGATCGTGACGGTGTGCCGAAGCGGCAAGCGCAGCGCCGACGCGGCGCGGCAGCTCGAGGATGCCGGGTTTTCACGCGTCTCCTCGCTGGCAGGCGGCATGCTGCAATGGGGTGGCGACGTTGTCCGCTGACGAGCAGCAATACGAGATCGGTATCATCGGCGGCGGTCCTGCGGGACTGAGCGCAGCGATCTGGAGCGGACGGTATGGGCACTCGGTGGTGCTCATCGACAGTGGCGATCCGCGCAATTGGGAGTCACGCGGGGTCAACGGATATCTGGGGCTTCCGAGCGTGTTGCCCGCCGATTTGCGAGCGCGCGGTCGAGATGAGTGCGAGAAGTACGATGTGCGCTTGGTGGACAACGAAGTTCTGAGTGTGGAGCGCGAAGGCGATGACATGTTTCATCTTCACCTGCAGGGCGGTGACAACCTGCGTGTGCAGCGCGTATTGCTGGCCTTCGGACTGCGCGATGTGTGGCCCGACATTGCGGGCCTCGAGCATGTCTACGGTGCGAACGCGCACGTGTGTCCCGACTGCGATGGGCACGAGGCAATCGACAAGAAAGTGGTGGTGATCGGCAATGGACGTCGAGCAGTGGGGATGGCGCTGGCGCTCACGACGTGGACGCAGGACATCATTATCTGCACCAACGGACGTCCGGCCGAGCTGGACGAGCAGGAGCTGTGCGACAAGCTCGATGCGTGCAACATCACCGTGCTCACGGAGTCGATCGTGCGGCTTGAGCGCACAGGCGCCGAGATCAGCTGTCTCCAACTGGCGAACGGCATGCTGCTTGACGCCGACAAGATCTTCTTCACGCTGGCGCAGTTCCCTGCGGACGATCTCGGCGTGCAGCTCGGTTGCGCACGCGACAGCGGCGGGCACATCGAGGTCAGCGAACACTTTGCAACGTCGGTGCGAAGCGTGATCGCCGCCGGCGACATCACGCCAGGGCCCCAGTTGGCGAACCGCGCCGCCG
>JBGTFN010000566.1:0-3404 GCA_041747275.1 Gemmatimonadaceae bacterium
GCGGTCGCCGCCCTGGCTGCTGGCATTGCCGAGACCGAGTCGCGCGCGGACTGGCGCCATGGGCCGTGTCGCGCGACGTCTGGACGCAACAGCAGCTGCCTGCAGGGTGCGGTTGTCGCGCTCGACGCGTATTCGGGCGACGTGCGCGCCCTGGTGGGCGGACGCGATTATGTCACGTCATCGTTCAATCGCGCCGTGGATGCAAACCGACAGCCCGGTAGCACGTTCAAGCCGTTCGTGTATGCAGCCGCGGTCGCACAGGGCATCACGGCCAACGCACACGTGAGTGACACCGCACTGCGCCTGATGCTGCCCGAGGGACGCACGTACGCACCCTCCAACGCCGACGGAGCATTTCTCGGCGATATGACCGTGCGCGAAGCGCTCGCGCGTTCGCGCAATCCGGTCGCGGTCGACCTCGGACAGCGCACGACGATCGACAGCGTTTCAGCCATCGCCACGCGGGCGGGCCTGCGCACCCCCATTGCCCGATTCCCATCGAGCGCGCTCGGCGCCAGCGTTGTGCAGCCGCTCGACTTCGTGGCGGCGTATGCGCTGTTTGCGAACGGCGGCGTGGGCGTCGAGCCGCGCTTCATCGACCACATCGATGACCGGACCGGACGTACCGTGCATGCCACACGTCCCGCCACGCCGACGGCCGCCATCGATCCACGTGTGGCGTTCATCGTGCGTGATATGCTGCGCGATGCCGTTGAGCGCGGTACCGGTACCGCGGCGCGACGAGTGGTGCCGTCTACGGTCCCGCTCGCGGGCAAGACCGGAACGAGCAACGACAATGTGGATGTCTGGTTCATCGGCATGACGCCGTCGCTTGTGGCCGGCGCCTGGCTGGGCTTCGACACGCCGAAAACCATCACGCCGGGCGCTGCTGGCGGTTCGCTGGCTGCGCCGATCATCGGCCAGTTGCTTGGCGCGATGCCGGTGGAGAGATCTGCGGACGCATGGGCGGCACCCGCCGGCCTGGTAGCTGTGACGCTCGACCGCCAGACCGGCCTTGATGCAGACGACCGGACGCCGCGCGACCGACGCTACACCGAGTGGTTTCTCGACGGCACGGAGCCAGGCGCCGCACGCAGCTGGCCGTGGACGCTATTCCGGCTCGGGCCGATCGGGCACTGATCGGCCCAGCAGCTACATCTCGATCGGACGACGCGGACGGAACTCACCGTCCGTTACTTCCACACGCTTGATGTCGGCCAACGGGATCGTGCGGAATTCGTTGCGGAATAGCGAGAACACGACGACCCCGCCGTTCTCGATCGCATACGGTTCGTAGCTGCGCTCGTACTCGGTCTCTCCGCTTTCTGCGGCAAAGCGAATGCGGGCGCGCACTTTTCGGTGGAGCCGTCCCGCTTCACGCAGCGTCGATTCCACGGTCGATTCCGGAATGGACAGGTCATTCATGGCATCCTCCAGCGAAAAGGGGGCGATTATGAACTTCCGCATAGTGGCAGCCCACATGGTGACGGGGCAAGGCGCAGCAGAAATGTGACGTTTTCGGAATCTGGAGGCGTCGCTCTCGGTCGGCTCGGCGTCGGTGGCCGGACTTGTGCCGCTGGTGGCCTGCGCGGAAGTTAGACGCGAATCCTACCCGACAGGAGCCAGCCTGTGTCACGCACCCCACTTTTCTCGCTGCTACGTCGTTCACTGCAGCTCGCCCGGAAGGCCAACGCCACAGGCGAGTCCTCAGGCACTGTCGTGGAGCAGTGGCGGGAGGAGAGCAGACTTTCTCGCCGGTCGTTCGTGGCTGGCTCGTCCGCCGCCGTCGCCACGCTGGCGCTCACAGCCTGCGCGCCAGGCACCCGGGGTGGCCAGGCGGCTCCTCCCAGGCCCGGCGTGTCCCGCACCGAAGAACCGGTGGTGATCGTGGGCGCGGGAATCGCGGGCCTCACGTGTGCCTATCGCTTGCGGCAGCAGGGCGTTCCGGTGCGGGTGGTGGAAGCGCAATCACGCACCGGCGGTCGCATGTACTCGCTGCGCAACTACTTCGCCGAGGGACAGGTGTGCGAACTTGGCGGAGAGCTGATCGACACCGGCCATACAACGATTCGCAACCTTGCCGCCGAACTCGACATCACGCTCAATGATCTCGCGACTGACGATCCGTCGCTCGACGAAACCGTGTGGTTCATCGATGGTGCGAAGCGTTCGGAAGAAGATGTCGTGGCCGCGTTTCTTCCCATCGCGCAGCGACTGATCGCGACGCTCGAGCCGTTTGGTGACGAGTTCGATCCCACGGCACTTTCCTCGCAAGGAGCGGAAGCACTCGATCGCACCACGCTGGCCGAGTGGCTTGACCGCGAAGGCGTCACAGGCTGGTTCCGCACGTTGCTCAACGTCGCCTACACCACGGAATACGGCCTCGAACCCGAGCGTCAGTCGGCGCTCAACTTCATTTTGATGATCGACCCCGATCCCACTGCCTTCCGTGTGTTCGGTGACAGTGACGAACGTTTTCATGTGCAGGGCGGTAACGACCGCATTGTGCGCTCGCTCGCCGACCGCGTCGCTGATCACATCGAGACCGACACGGTGCTGGAAGCGGTGAGCAAGCGCGCCGACGGACGGCACACGCTCACGTTCCGGCGCGACAGCGGTGTGCGCACCGTGATCGCGCGTCACGTGGTGCTCGCCATGCCTTTCACGTTGCTGCGGGACGTGCAACTCGATGTGCCGATGTCGCCGGCGAAACGTCGCACGATCGCAGAACTCGGCTATGGGACGAACGCCAAGCTCATGATCGGATTCTCGTCACGCCCATGGCGTGAACGACACAACTCCAACGGCAGCGTGGTGACGAGTCTGCCGTTTCAGCTCGTCTGGGAGACGAGTCGCCTGCAGGACGGACGCGCCGGCATTCTCACCAACTTCAGCGGCGGCAACCACGGGCTGGCAGTCGGGCAGGGTACTCCCGCAGAGCAGGCCGCCGCCCTCGTGCGCGATCTTGAAACGATCTTTCCCGGTGTGCAGGCCGCACGCGAAGGCATGAAGGAAACGCGCTTCCACTGGCCCACCAATCGCTGGGTGCGCGCCAGCTACGCCAGCTATCTCGCCGGCCAGTGGACATCCATGCGCGGACTCGAAGGGCAGCCCGTCGACACGCTGCACTTCGCCGGCGAGCACTGCTCCCTCGAGGCCCAAGGCTACATGGAGGGCGGCTGCGAGACGGGGACGCGCGCGGCAAGTGACGTGCTCGCGGCCCTCGGCGTAGCCGGGGGCGCCTGACGCCTCAGGGCGCCTGACAAGTCAGGCGCCGAGGTCACGGAGGTACGGGAGGGCGCAGAGGACTTCGTCTTCAACCCCCCGCGACACCTCCCCCAACCCCCCGCGACCTCCCCAACCCCCGCGACCTCGGGCGTCGTCAGACGCCCCCTCAGACGCCC
>JBGTFN010000567.1:0-2680 GCA_041747275.1 Gemmatimonadaceae bacterium
GCGACCTCGCCACCGATGGCATCGCCGGTGTGGGATCCGATCGCGCCCTGCGTGAAGTGCTGGCCGGACGCACGCCCGGTCGCACCGTGATTGTGGCGGTCATCGATGGCGGCGTGGACACCGCGCATGTGGACCTGCGCGATGTGCTCTGGCAGAACGACGGTGAGCGCGGCGGTACAAAGCGTGACGACGACGGCAATGGTTATGTCGATGACGTGCGCGGCTGGAACTTCATCGGCAACGCGGACGGACGGAACGTGCATCATGACACGTTCGAGATGACGCGACTCTACGCCATCTGCAGTCGCGAACGCAGTGGCACGTCGTCGCAGTCGGCTGAACGTGTAGCCGAGTGCAATCGCATTGCCGACGACTATGCGGAGAAGCGCACGGAAGTCACGCAGACGCTGGCGCAGATCGAGAACATCGGTCGCGCGCTCGACGGTGCGATGAGCGTGTTGCGCACGCAGATCACCGGTGAGGTGACCACGGCGAAGGTGCAGGCGCTGCAACCCACATCGGCGCAGGCCGGTCAGGCGAAGCAGCTGTACCTGCAGCTCGCAGGTGCGGGCCTCACTCCTGCCGGACTCGAAGAAGCGAGAGAAGCATACGCAGGTCAGGCGAAGTACGCGCTCGACACGCTGTTCGATCCGCGCAACATCGTCGGCGATGACTACAGCGACGGCAGCGAGCGCATCTACGGCAACTCCGATATCGCGGGGCCCGATGCCAAGCACGGTTCGCACGTGGCCGGTATCATCGCGGCAGTGCGCGGCAACAACATCGGACTCGATGGTGTGACCGACGGTGTGCGCATCATGGGCGTGCGCGCGGTGCCTGATGGCGACGAGCGCGACAAGGATGTTGCGAATGCGATCCGGTATGCGGTGGACAATGGTGCACACATCATCAACATGAGTTTCGGCAAGGGTTACTCCCCGCAGAAGCAGTTGGTGGACGACGCGGTGCGCTATGCCGAGAGCAAGGGTGTGTTGCTGGTGCACGCAGCCGGCAACGACGGTGAAGACATCGATGTGACGCCGAATTTTCCGAATGCGATGATCGGTGACACACGCGCGCGCTTGTGGATTGAAGTGGGCGCGTCATCGTGGAAGGGCGGCAACGAACTCGCGGCGTCGTTCTCGAACTTCGGGCAGACGCGCGTCGACCTGTTCGCCCCGGGCGTCGATATCTATTCGTCGACACCCGGCAGCAAGTATGAACGACAGAGCGGCACAAGCATGGCGGCACCTGTCGTGTCGGGCGTAGCCGCGCTGCTCATGGCGTATTATCCGGAACTGAACGCTGCCGATGTGCGTGAGATCCTGCTCGCAACGGTGACGCCACTCAAGAGCGTGCAGGTCGTGCCACCGGGCGGTGCGCCAACGGCGCGCGTTCCGTTCGGTTCGCTGTCGGTGACCGGCGGCATCATCAATGCGTACGAAGCGGTGAAGATGGCCGAGAGCCGCCGCGGTTCGCGTCAGCCGTGAGTGGATCGCGCGTAAGAAACGGATGCATGTGATGCAGGTTATGCGTGGACAATGTGAGTGATGCAGTAGCGCGGGATCCCACAAGAGCAGCAGTCGAGACTCCACCACCAGGCCGCCTGCAGCGCATCTTCGACAAGCTGCGCGACATCGCCGACCGCGGGTGGAGCGGCACGGCGGTGTTCGTGTACGGTGTGCTGCAGAACCTCATCGTGCCCGGTCTCGCAGACGCACTCTACCTGCCGCTTGCGCTCGCGCAGCCGCGCCGCGCTTACAAGCTCGCGGCGTTCGCCCTCGCGGGCACGATCGTCGGCGCAACGTTGCTCTACTTCCTCGGTGGACATGCACTCGCTGCCTTGACCGATTCGTACGGCCGCTTCGTCGGCGTCGATGCAGCAAAGCTCGCCGAGGCCGAGCAACTGCTGAACAAGTGGGGGTGGCTGCTCGTGGTCGGCAGCGCATTCTCGCCGATCAGCACGAAACTGCTCGCCGTCTCCGCCGGCGCGTTCGGCATGCCCTACATCGTCTTCATCGGCGCACTCGGCGGCGCGCGCACCGTGCGATTGCTGCTCTTCTCGTGGGCGATTCAGCGCTTCGGTGCACAAGCGGTGCGCGAACTGCTCGGCTTGCGTGACGACACGGCGGAAGACAGTACGGAGACTACCGCGAATGATGCAGCAGATGCTGCCGCGCCGAGCAACCTTGCGCCACCGATGAACGCGGCGCAGGAATCAGGATGACCGATACGAACACGAATATCACGACAACGCACTTCGACATGATCGGCGGCGGCGCAGGTGTACGCGCGATCGTCGATCGGTTCTATGACCTGATGGACTCCGCGCCCGAAGCCGCGAACGTGCGCGCGCTGCACGCCACGAGCCTCAAGGTCTCGCGCGACAAACTCGACCTGTTCCTTACGGGATGGCTCGGCGGTCCGCCGGTGTACGTTGAACGCTTCGGACATCCGCGTCTGCGCATGCGGCACTTTCCGTTTGCGATCGGCAAGCGGGAGCGCGACGAGTGGCTGTGGTGCATCGAGCGCGCAATTGCCGAGCACGACATGCCTTCAGCACTGCGGGTCGAGTTGGTGAGAAAGCTGCGCGTGGTGGCGGATCACATGCGTAATCCGGCCGGCTAGCGGGGGGGGCCGGGATAGGGGTGGCCGGCGTCGCCCACTGCCGGCCGGGCGC
>JBGTFN010000568.1:0-6237 GCA_041747275.1 Gemmatimonadaceae bacterium
ACAGCCGCCCGCGATGTCACGCGCCGAGATCACCACTCCTGAAGCCCTGAGCGACGAAAGCGTCGTCGAGCTGTCGCTGCGCCCGCAGCGTCTGGCCGAGTTCATTGGACAGCCGAAGATCAAGGAAGGCCTCTCGATCGCGATCGACGCGGCGCGGGCGCGACGGGAGCCGATTGATCACACGCTGTTCTTTGGGCCGCCCGGACTGGGCAAAACCACACTCGCCGAGCTCATGGCGCGCGAGCTCGGGGTGAATATCCGCACCACCTCAGGGCCCGCACTGGAAAAGCCCGGCGACCTTGTGGGCACGTTGACGAACATGCGCGAAGGCGACTTGCTCTTCATCGACGAGATCCATCGCCTGCGTCCGGTCATCGAGGAGTTTCTCTATCCGGCGATGGAGGACTACAAGATCGACATTCGCCTGAGCGAGGGTCCGAAGGCGCAAACGATCACCATGCCGATTGAACGCTTCACACTGGTGGGTGCCACAACGCGTCTGGGCATGCTCACGTCGCCGCTACGTGCGCGTTTCGGACTGGTACACCAGCTCGGGTTCTATCCCGAGAGTGATCTCGAGATCATCGTGCGTCGCACGGCCGAGGTCATCAAGGTGGATATCGACGACCCGGGCGCGCATGAGATCGCGTGTCGATCGCGTGGTACGCCGCGTGTGGCCAATCGACTGTTGCGCCGCGTGCGCGACTATGCACAGGTGCGCGCCGACGGACGCATCACGCGCGACGTGGCCAATGCGGCACTCGAACTGCTCGATGTGGATCAGTATGGGCTCGACGACATGGACGCGCGCATCCTGCGCGTGATCATCGAGAAGTTTGACGGTGGCCCGGTGGGATTGGCGACCATCGCCGCTGCGGTCGGTGAGGATTCAGGAACGATTGAGGACGTGTATGAGCCGTTTCTGGTGCAGCAGGGATTCCTGCAGCGCACACCGCGCGGACGACAGGCGACCGCGCATGCGTACCGGCATTTCGGATACGAGCCGCCGCGCACGCATACCGAACAGGGTGTGTTACTCTGATTTTTGTCGGCGTGCGCACTAGCTTTGCTGGTCATGCACGCACCCGGCTACCGCACCTCCGACTACGATTACGCACTGCCCGATGAGCTGATCGCGCAAGCGCCCTGCGAACCGCGGGATGCGAGCCGCTTGCTTGTGCTCGACCGCGCCGCGCAGTCGATCGCACATCGACGCTTCCCCGACATCACCGACTATCTGCAGCCCGGCGACACGCTGGTGCTGAACGGGACCGAAGTGTTTCGCGCGCGACTGCTGGCCACGCGTCAGTCCGGGCAACCCGCCGAGATTTTCCTGCTGCGCCCCGTAAATCGCGCCGGCGAGGCAGTGGGCAATACGGTGATCGACAGGAACAGTCTGTACTGGGAAGCGATGGTGCAGCCGGGTGCCAAACTCAAGCCGGGCAGACGTGTGCATGTGGCCCCCGGGTTCGACGTCGACATCCTCGAGACCACCCCGGTGCACACACGCATCGTGCAGTTGCTCGTTGATCCGTCGTTGCACGCGTGCGTGGCTGACGCGATCGCGCACTGCGGCCACGTACCGCTGCCGCCATACATCACGCGCGAGGATACCCCGAGCGACGCGGACCGATATCAGACGGTGTACGCCCGGGCCGCAGGGTCCGTCGCGGCTCCGACGGCGGGTCTGCACTTCACGCCGGAGTTGCTCGCGCGCATTCGTGCGATGGGTGTGGAGTTGGCCGATGTCGTGCTGCATGTGGGCGCCGGTACGTTTCGTCCTGTGCAGGATGACGATCCCGCGCTGCACGTGATGCACGAGGAGTGGTGCGAGGTGCCGGTGGCAGCGGCCGCCACTATCGCGGCCACGCGCGAACGCGGCGGTCGTGTGTGGGCCGTGGGCACGACGGCTGTGCGAACTCTCGAGAGTTCGGCCGACGCACGCGGCGTGGTTCAACCCGGCGCACGTGACACGAGCCTGTTCATCCGTCCTCCGCAGCAACTGCGCGTGGTGGACAAACTCATCACCAACTTCCACCAGCCGCGCTCCACGCTGCTCATGCTGGTGAGCGCCTTCGCCTCGTACGAGCTGACCATGCGCGCATATCACGATGCGATGGCCGAGCGATACCGCTTTCTTTCCTACGGCGACGCGATGTGCATCCTATGAACGAGCAGACGTCACAGGCACCGATCGCCAGCTCGCGCGGTGATGGAAGTCAAACTGCGCGGCTTCCCGATGTTGGTTTCGGATTTCAGGTCGAAGCAACCGACGGCGCCGCGCGCGCGACACGCTTCACCACGCCGCACGGTGAAGTGCTCACACCGCAGTTCATGCCCGTGGGTACGCTCGCCTCAGTGAAGGGTCTGGACCCGGATGACCTGACGACGCTAGGTGCGACGATGATTCTCGCCAACGCTTACCACCTGCACCTGCGCCCGTCAGACGACACCGTGCGTACGCTAGGTGGCTTGCATCGCTTCATGCACTGGCCCGGTCCCATACTCACGGACTCCGGCGGCTTTCAGGTCTTCTCGCTCGAAGGGCTGCGCACCATCGATGAAGACGGCGTCGAGTTCAAGAGTCACATCGACGGGTCGCCGCGCCGCTTCACGCCGGAGAGCGTGATGCGCATTGAACGCAATCTCGGCGCCGACGTGATCATGCAGTTCGATCACGTCGTGCCGGGACAGAGCAACGAACCGCTCGCACGCGAAGCCATGGAACGCAGCGTGCGCTGGCTGGCGCGCTGTCGAGACGAATTCGTCCGTCTCGCGAAAAGTGACCCCGATGTGCCGTCGCCACAGCAGGCACTCTTCCCTATCGTGCAAGGTGGCATTCATGCGGAGCTGCGCCGAGAGTCCGTGCAGGGCATCCGCGATGTGGGCGAATGGACAGGCTATGGCATTGGCGGTCTCTCCGTAGGGGAGGCCAAGCCCGACATGTACGCCATGCTCGACGTGACGAACGCCATGCTGCCCACAGATCGCCCGCGCTATCTGATGGGCGTGGGCTTCCCGGAAGACCTCGTGGAAGGCGTGGCCCGTGGCGTGGACATTTTCGATTGCGTCGCCCCCACGCGCATGGGACGCACCGGCGCCTTCTTCACGGCGGATGGTCGAAGGAACATCAAGAACGCCCAGTTTCGACTCGCTGACGTGCCGCTCGACCCCGAGTGCACCTGCGTGACCTGCACGCGCTTCTCCACCGCCTATGTGCGGCACCTGTTCGTCTGCGAGGAGATCCTCGGCCTCCGCCTCATCAGTCTCCACAATGTACATTTCCTCGTGACACTCATGCGGACGGCACGCGATGCCATCCGTGAGGGTCGCTTCATCGGCTGGAGCCGCGACTGGCTCGCCCGCTATCACTCACGGATTCCGACACCATGACGCTCGTTCCAGTACCGGCGGCCCTCGCGGCCATATTGCAGGGCGCAGGCGGCGGATTGGCCGGCATGATTTTCATGTACGGCGCGATCTTCGCAATTTTCTACTTCGTGCTCATCCGTCCGCAGCAGAAGCAGCGAAAGGCGCACGATGAACTCGTGAAGGCACTCAAGAAGGGCGACGAGATCGTGACCTCGGGCGGCGTGATCGGCGAAGTGGTGTCCATCCAGTCAAAGGACGCGCCATCGATGGATGATCGCATCACCATCAAGTCGGGTGATTCACGACTCGTCATCGAGCGCGGTCGCATCGTGCGTATCGGGGGCGGACCGACGGCGGCGGGCTGAGGCGCGCGTGGCTCGACTCGATATTCACGTGCTCGGTGCGCCGATCCTGAGGCAGGAGACCGAGCTCGTCACCTCCTTCACGCCGGAACTGCGGCGTCTGGCGGACGACATGTTCGACACCATGCACGCCGCCAAGGGTATAGGGCTAGCTGCACCTCAGGTGGGTCGCCGTGAACGGCTCACCGTCGTTGAAGTGGAAGATCAGCGCTTCGCACTCGTCAATCCGGAAATCATTCGGCGCGACGGCAAGATCCGCTGGGAGGAAGGCTGCCTGTCCATCCCGGAAGTTTTTGCGGAAGTCGATCGTTCTGCAGAGGTGACTGTTCGAGCACACGACCTTGATGGTCAGCTGATCGAAGTGACGGGTACGGAGTTGTTGGCCGTCTGCCTGCAGCACGAGATCGATCACCTGCACGGCAAGCTCTTCCTCGACCGACTGTCGTTGCTCAAGCGACGCGCGGCCATGAAGGTGTGGGAAGAGGAGAAGCTCAAGTTCCCGAAACTGTTGCGTGTGCTTCCCGTGGGAGACCTGCCGCCCGAGCGCGAAGGCGGCGTCGCTTCCAACGATTGATTGCGCAGCGGTCCACCGTGTTATCCTGATCGAATGCGCATCCTGTTCTGGGGTACACCCGACTTCGCGGTTCCGCCACTACTCGCGCTCCTGGGCGAGGGGCACGATGTGGTCGGCGTGGTCACCCAGCCCGACCGACCGCGCGGCCGTTCACGGTCTCAGCTCGATGCGTCGCCGGTCAAGAAGGTCGCGATGGAGGAGGGGCTGCCCGTGCTCCAGCCGGAGAAGCCGCGCGGCGACGAATTCATGTCAGCCATGGCGTCGCTCGAGCCGGAGCTCAGCGTGGTGGTGGCATATGGGCATATCCTGCCCAAGATGGTGATCGATGCGCCCCGCCTGGGCACGCTCAACATTCATGCGTCGCTACTGCCGGCCTTGCGCGGTGCGGCGCCAATCCAGGCGTCCCTGCTCGAAGGACACACCCAGACAGGCATCACCATCATGCGCATGGTGCCCGCGCTCGACGCCGGTCCAATTCTGCACGTTGTGCGCACACCGATCGGAGACGACGCGACATACGGCGAACTGCACGACCACCTCGCCGAACTCGGTGCGCTCGCGATCGTGCAGGCGTTGGCTCTGCTCGAGGCCGGCGCGTCCATCGAAGTGCCGCAAGATGACAGCGAGTCGACGTACGCCGCCAAGATCGATCGCGCATCTGCCAAGCTGCACTTCACCTGGGACGCGCTGCATGTGGCGCGAGTGATCCGCGCTTTCGATCCTCGGCCCGGCGCCCACACGCGCATTGGCGGAAATGCCGTCAAGTGCTTTGGCGTGCGCGTGCTGGCGGCCGCGGACGCCGGTCTGAGCGACGACGCGCTCATTGCCAGCCGTCCGGGCACCATTCGCACGATCGACGAGCAGGGCCTCGTCGTGCGCTGCGGCGACGGTGCGGTTCAAATCGCCGAGGTACAGCCTGAAGGAAAGGCACGTATGGCGCCGCTGGCGTGGATGCGCGGACGCGGCGTTCAGGTGGGCGACCGCTTCGACGATGCCGAGGGAACTGGCTATGTTTCATCGCATGACGCCGCTGGAGGGAGCTGACGGGGACTTCGGTCCCGACGTGCGTGTGACGGAACCGGAGGGCGGAGACGCCGGCGGTGCGGGAAGTCCTGCGCGCCGGAAGCCATACCAGGGGCCGAAAGGCAAGACCGCCTCCATCACCGATTCGCGCATCGCCGCCGCAGCGATTCTCGCCGAAGTGCGCAGCGGTCAGCTGCTCGATCCCGCTTTTGAGCGCCACGCTGGCCCACTTGATGCGCGCGACCGTCGCTGGGTGCAGGAGCTGGTTTGGGGCACGCTGCGCCGCCGCGGCTGGTTCGACGCGGTGCTCGGATCGCGGGTGCGCGGTGGACTGGCACGACTCGATGGTGACGTCGCCGATCTGCTTCGGCTTGGCGCATACCAACTGCTTTACATGGGCAGCGTGCCACCCTATGCCGCGATCGCGCAGACGGTGGAGCTGGCCAAGCAGCGTCACGGCATCGGTGCCAGCAAGCTCGTGAACGCCGTGCTGCGCCGCGTCGACCGTGAGCGTGACGCGCTGGAGCCGGTGACACCGAGCGATCCCATCGACGCGCTCGCACTTCGCCTTTCACATCCGCGCTGGCTGGTGGCTCGCTGGGTCGCACGGTTTGGTGTGGAAGACACCGCGCGATTGCTCGAAGCCAACAACCACGAAGCGCCCATTGTGCTGCGGCCGTTCGGTGTGGTGCGAGAACAGCTGGAAGCAATGCTCGAAGGTGCCGGCGTGACCGTACACGACGCTCCGCTGGTGGCCGACTCGCTCGTGCTCGGCCCTGGCGTACAGCTCACCGAACTGGGCGCGTTCAAGCAGGGTTTGCTGTTCGTGCAGGACCCGGCCGCGACGCTCGTGACGCGCTATGCGGCGATTGCGCCGGGCAGTGTGGTCGCCGACCTGTGCGCCGC
>JBGTFN010000569.1:0-7849 GCA_041747275.1 Gemmatimonadaceae bacterium
CGAGCCCGGCCGCCTCGTGCGCCGGTGTGATCGTGGGCAGCAGCAGGGCGCCGACTGCAACACCGGTGAACCAGGTGCCCACCAGAATAGCGAGCGCCATGACCGTCAGGCGCAGCGCTCGCGACGAGGCGATCGGCGACGGCTCACCGCGGCTGGCGCGTCGTAAGGCCGTCACGGGAATGCGGAGCGCATTCACGAGGTAGAACAAGCCGCCGATGCCGACTCCCGGAATCCCTACTGCCATCAGTGCCCCTTCTCGTAGACGCGGAACGACTTGCGCAGCACCCACTCGGAGAATGCGGCGCGGAAAAAGAAAAACGCGTTCACCGTGCGCAGCACCACGAAGGCCGGCATGCTGGCCACCGCCTGCCACCCTTCGCCGCGGGGAATCGCGCCGACGAGCACGGGGATCAGCAGGACGGGCACGTCGAGCAGGTAACCCAGCAACCAGCGCGCATCAAGCGTAAGGACGGTCAGCAGCGGCAGCGCCACGAGGAAGATCAGCGTCGCCAGTATGGCGTCCCACAGCGACACCGCTACCGCCGACCCGAGAAACGGTACGTGCACCAACCCGCGCCAATGCAGCCCGACGTTCTGCACGAATCCATGCGACCAGCGCTTGAGCTGCTTGGAAAGGAAGTTCCAGTCGTGTGGCTCGATCGGATAGCCGAACGCCTCGGGCACGAAGCGCACCTGATGCCCGCTCTGATAAAGGCTCCACGTCAAGTCCATGTCCTCGGCGAGTGTGCGCGTGTTCCAGCCGCCGTGCGCCAGCAGCACGTCGGTGCGATACGCTGAGAAACACCCGGAGGCGATCAACGGCGCCCGGTAGTAGTCCTGCACCTGCTTGTAGAAGGTGAATGCGAAAAGGTATTCGATGTAGCGTCCGCGCTCCCATATCGAGCGCACGTGGCGCGGCAGCACGAAGCCACAGGCCGCTGCCACCTCCGGCACGTCGAACGCGGCCAACAGCAGCTCGATGGCGTTCGGCGCCAGCGTGGTATCGGCATCGATGGCCATCGTGAACGTCGTCTGCACCTGCTTCAGTGCGAAGTTCTGCGCACCAGCCTTCGAGCCCGTATTGTGCGGCGGTGTCAGCACCGTCACACCGCAGGCACGCGCGATGGCTGCGGTGTCATCGGTGGAACAATCGTCGACCACGATGATTTCGCCGACAGCAACGGTCTGCTGCTGCAGACTGCGCACCGTATCCGCGATGCTCGCTGCCTCATTGTACGCCGGGATGATGACCGTCAGGGCGGCTGCACGATGCAGCGGCGTCCGACGCGTACCAGCGGGCAGCACCGGCTGTGTGAGCACGACCGAACGCTGGTCAATGGATTCGTGGGTTACACTCGTGGACAACGATGGCCTCGGGAGCGGGACTGACAAGTGGGCGGACATTGGTACGACGACCGACCCGATCCCCCTTAACACGGACCACTCCCAGCGGTGTCACACGGCGTACATGCCTGTCCTCGAAGTCTAGATGGCACGTGCGGATCCAACTTGTAATCCGCATCACATGTCCGCGCTGTACCCTTCCGGACCTTGTCACGGGGCGGCCGCCTATGGAGCATGGGACGGCCTAGCGGCCGCCCTACAACCGCTTCCTAACTTAAGCGTTCAGAGCAGACACAGGCGTCAGAAAGCCTAAAATCGACCCGGGGAGTCTCACCCGTATGCGCTTACGCCATTGGTGTCTACTCAGCGCTTCCGAGTGTGACTTCGAAGACGTCTCATAACCACTAATGTGAGGACCTGTCATGGAGCGTCAACTGCAAACACGAACGCGTCGAAGTTTTTTAGGGGCAGGGATCGCGACTCTCTTGGCCGCCTGCGCGCGTCCGTTCGACGCCTCGCTGCCACGTCACGAATCGATCGCGAACTTGCGTCGGGTTGTGACGGGGAGGAATCGCGCTGGAAAGGCTGTCTTTGTGCAAAACGGTGTGTCCCCGCGCGTAGTCACCACCGAAACACTTCCGGGCCTGGCACTCGTAGAGGTGTGGGCGACCGACAAGATTCCCCAACTCCCGGTCGCTCCTATCGACCTCACAACAAGCATGAAATCGTTCGTACCGGGCCCGGGTGGGACGCGCTTTCGTGTCGTGCAGTTTCCGGGTGCCAGCAATCGTGCTTTCGATCAAGAAGCATTTCGTCGCGAATACCTGGCCAAGGCTCCAGGCCTCGCCGAGGCGATGGAACTGCAAGACTCCGGGATGCACACGACCGATTCGGTTGACTACGGCGTCGTCATCTCTGGCGAGATCACATTGGAGCTTGACGACGGTGCGACGGTCAGTCTGAAGCAGGGCGACTGCGTCGTCCAGAATGGCACACGGCACGCGTGGCGCAATAGCAGCACTACTCCCTGCATTATGGCATTCGTTTTGGTCGGTGCGACGCTACCTAACGATCGTTGAAGGTTCCGCGCGTATCACACCCGCGCTACTTCGGTACGTTTCCGCGCGTGCTGGGCCGCTATGTGCGTGAACAGCGGGTGTTGTCGTTGGAGGCCGCCGTTCGAAAAATGACGTGGCTTCCGGCGTCGCTCATGGGGCTGCTCGATCGCGGTCTTGTCGCTCCGGGGATGGCGGCGGATCTGGTCATCTTCGATCCGGCCACTGTCATGGATCACGCCACGTACGCCGAACCGACGGCGGTCTCCACCGGCATCGTGCATGTGGTAGTGAATGGCACGCTCGCGTTGCGCGACGGTGTACCGACTGGAATGCAAGCCGGGCGAAGGCTGGTGCGTGCGATGGAGAGCATCAGCCGGCCGGCGCAGCTGCAGATGGAAAGCGATATCGAGCAGCGGGTGCGCGACGCCGTCGCGGTGAGCTTTGGCACGAGCCGCATGTTCCACATTACGGCTGCAGGTATTCCCCAACGGGCGGGCCAGTGGTGGAGCATCACCGGCGTAGGTGGCTACAGCGCGAATGAGGAGCGCCCGTTTGTCGTGGTGTATGACGACCAGGATCCGCGTCAGGCGGGACGCAGGTCGGTTTCGGTGTGGCTGGACGGACAGTACACTACCAACGCGCTACCCTCCCGATGAGAAACTCGCCATACCGCGCGAGCGCTCCCGTCGCTTGGAACATGCCACGCAGAAGCTTCCGCGCGAGGCGAGCTGCTGAGACACCGTAGACGCGGCGAGTCTGACACCGAACACCGCCTGCATCATTGTCGCCACAACAACACAGCCCAACCCGCGAAGGATCGCGCGAGCCGGGCTGTGTGATTTTTCGCGAAGTTTTTACTACAGCTGCGGCGAGTCCTACTCTCGAGCAGCAGACGGGCGCGGAGCCTGTGTCGACAATTCTTACGGCGCGACGGAAACGCAGACCGCGTACGCCTTCACGGCAAAGCTGGTGCTATTGCTCGGCGCAAAGATCACGACGGTCCAGTTGCTGCCGTCAGCGGATGGGTACGAGCCGAGAACGCTGTTGTTGGTGCCTTTCGTGTCGGTGTTCACGTAGCCACCGCCGATCGCAAGCTTACCGGTCGGGCAGTAGGCGATCATGTTGCGGCTGGTGCCTGTCGCGATCACGGCTTCCACGCTCTCGACGCGCTGATAGCCGGACATACCCGGGGCGCCCTGAATGCCCTGCGGCCCCTGCGGTCCCGTTGCGCCGGTGGCTCCGGTTTCGCCCGTCGGACCAACTGCTCCCGTCGCGCCGGTGGCGCCGGTCTCACCCTTGTCGCCCTGCGGACCCTGCGCACCCGTCGCGCCCGTCTCACCCTTGTCGCCCTGATCACCTTTCAGACCCTGAGCCCCCTGCAGTCCCACTTCGCCCTGAGGTCCCTGCACACCCTGCGGACCCTGCGCGCCAGTTTCACCCTTGTCGCCCTGCGGACCCTGCGCGCCCGTCAGTCCCTGAATGCCCTGGATGCCTTGCTCGCCCTGAGAGCCCTGTGCACCGACAGCGCCAGTCGCGCCAACGTCCCCCTGCGGTCCCTGCGGACCGGCAGCACCAGTCGCGCCAATGTCACCCTTGGCCCCAGTCGAGCCAGTGGCACCCTGCATGCCGGTGGCGCCCGTCGGCCCCTGCGCGCCGGTGTCACCCTTGTCACCCTTCACGCCCGTAGCGTTCCAGACAATGCCCGTTTCGTTGCCGGTGCAAACCGGCTTGAGAGCCGCAAGTGTGCCCGCTGTACCCGAACGCAGCGAAAGATTTCCGCTGGGGTTGCCGCCGCTCGACACGTAGCAGGCGAAGATGAGCCCCGCCGGCGGAACTTCCTGCGCGGCAACGAGCTTCGGGACGAACTGAGCAGCCACGACAGCGGCGGCAACGAGCGTGGTGTGACGGAGGCGCGGCATGCGCGCAGTAACTGCGTAAATCATTGTGAGATTCCTGTGAGTGTCAGAGAGGAGAGTGGTCGAATCAATTGCGTGCAAGCGCGACATCGATATTGGCAAAAACCATCTCGATGTAGCCGACATCGGTTGAGTTGCTGACGCCGGGCGCCAGCTCGCTGCGAGCCTTCACGAGCGACTCGGCGGCACCGGCCCGATTGCCAGCGGCGAGCTGTTCGCCGAGTGACGCGAGCCGCACACGCAGCGAATCGGCGGCGCTAGAGACTTCAAAGCCCGGCAGGACGGCGTCGCGAATGTTTTCGAGATCCGCCGAGAAATCGAGCGACCCTTCAGAGGAGACGCTCATGCTCATTGCTACCTGCGGGGCAACCACACCGACCTCACTCTCCAACGGCGCCGTAGTGTTGTCTGCGCAGGCTGCGAGGCCGGCCAGAGCCACCAGGCGAACCACCGTTCCTGTGTTCATCAATCGCTCCCGAGAAGCTTGGTGATGCCGGCGAACGGCCGGCCGAATCGTGTCGAGACAGGGGTGTTCTGTAGTGCCCCGGATGCATGCGGCGGTCGTCCTTGGCCCAGTGAACCGCCCTGTATGGGCCTCAATCCCTTGTGATGCCGAACACAAGCAAGGGAGATGCCAATGCCACGTTTTTGTAGGTCGTTTATAGTCAACGACTTAGAGGACAGCCGTTCAGTGAGCCGGGCTCTACTATAAACAATCGTCGCGCGAGTGCCGCACTCATCTGTAGCTCGCACTCGACAACATCTGAGAGTTTGCGTCACCGCGAACTCGTTCGAGTGAAGGTGCGCGACTTTGTTATTGCGTCGTCGAATCGGCCGTTATTTCGCGGCGCGGAGGGGCGCACTGTGCCCCCCGGAGCGGAGAGTAGTTCCCGCGTCAGCGCCTCGCCCGGGCGTAGCTTCTCGCCAGCGTGTCGCGTTGCCCGGCAGCCATCGGATGATCTCGTGCGCATCACGCGCGCGTCCACGATGCCGGCGCAGGTTCACTCCTCAGTGGGACATCGGTGGCGCTCGATGTCCCGCTGAGGCCCGCGCCGGTGTGTCGACGTCGAGCGGATGCGCCATCGTCATGCGTTCAGCAGACTGACAGTCGTGCAGGCAGACTTAGCAGAAGGGCGTCCCACAGGTCTCCATCGGAAGATCGAGCCTCGGGCTCCACTCGAACATCGAGCCGTCATACAGTCGCGCGTCGTAACCCAGGTACCGGGTAACGAAATACGCGACGCTCGACAACATGCCGGAGAAGCAGTAACTCGCCACGGTGGACCTCGTGGTTGCGCCAGTACTCGCCACGAGCTGGCGAAGGACCGCTGGATCCTTCAATCTCGGATTGGCGGTAGAGATGATGAACTGCTGCCAGAAGAGGCTGTGCGCCCCCGGTATGTGGCCCTTCCGAGGCGGATTTAGCGTGGGGTGGGCGGTTCCTGCGTACTCCGCAAACGGCCGCGCGTCCAGCAGGGTGACATCATCGTCGCCCAGTGCCGCGAGGATCTGTTTCGCAGTCATGAGGCGGTCCGAGCGCGTCGGCGTCACCATTCTGCCTGGCTCCGGCGTCTCCATCACTGTCGATATCGGCAAGCCAGCGGCCCGCCAGGCCAGAATTCCTCCGTCCAGCAGCGATACGCGGGGGTGCCCGAGATAGTCGAGGATGAAGAAGCCCCGAGCGGCTTGAGTGATACCGTTACCGGAAACGATCACATGGTCGGAGGTGGAGACACCTGCGGCTTCGATGGCGGTGCGCAGTTGCTCAGGATTCAGGAGAATCGTGCTGACGCCATTCTTTGGCGGTTGCAGCGCCGCGAGGTCCACGAAGTTGGCACCGGGGATGTGACCGCCATTGTAGTTCGCCAGCGTCCCAAAGTGCAGCACCACCACGTTCCGCCGGTCGAGGTTGTCTGCGAGCCAGTCGGTGGAGACGAGAAGCTGGGGCCGGAGCGCCACCGGCGGCACCGCCAGAGGTTTGGAGGCGAAAACCGGCGACTCTGCCGGCGCTGAGATTGGCGGAGCACTCTCTGCACAGGCCATGAGCAGAAGTGAAGCACCCACCAATGAGATGAACCGTTTCATCATCTTGACCTCGGTATTCGTGTGAGACGGATGACTGCCTGCTGCGACGCGAAACAGCTGGACGCTGCAGCGGTGGAAACCAGACCTGACACGGGCAAGATCGGAAAGTCCTCTCGACTCACTTTCGACTGTTTCCCGACTGGCACCCTTGCCACTCGGCGGCGCGCCGGATCGATTCTTGTTTCAGGTCGGGCGAAAAGCGATGTTTGATCTGTCTTCTCGTGTGGCGCTCGACCGAGCAGCAAGCGGGAAACAGCACCCGAGGTGGGTCGATGCCGTCCAGCCACCGCCTGCGACTCTTTGGTGGAGCATCGGTCGAGACCGATGCAGGACCGATCGCGGGACCGATCGCGCAACGACGCCGCCTCGCGCTGCTCGCGCTCCTGGCGACAAGTCCGGAAGGCGCGATGGGCCGCGACCGGCTCGCCAGCTTTCTTTTTCCCGAATCCGACACGGCGCGCGCGCATGGCGCACTTTCTGATGCGCTGCATGCGGTTCGGCGTGTGCTGGGCGGCGATGTGATCAGAAACGTCGGCGACGAGCTTCGCCTCGATGCGACACTCTTGCCCAGCGATGTGGCTGATTTCGAACGTGCCGCCGAAGCGGGCGAGGCGGCACGCGCAGTGGCGTTATACCGCGGCCCGTTTCTCAACGGCTTTGCCGTTCCCGACGCGATAGAGTTCGAGCGATGGGCCGACGGTGAGCGATCGCGACTTGCCGCCCGGTACGTGCACGCAGTTGAGGCACTGGCGGGAGACGCTCACCGGCGAGGTGACACCCGAGACGCACTAGCCCACTGGCAGCGGCTCGCCATCCACGACCCCTACAACTCCCGTTTTGCGCTCCAGCTAATGCGCGCGATGGACGAGGCTGGCGACCCGGCCGGCGCCATCCAACACGCGCGTGTCCACGCAATCTTGCTGCGGCAAGAGCTGGATGCTGACGTCGACCCGACTATTATTGCGTTCGCGGACCGGCTACGCAGCGGCACACCAACGGTTCGGGGGGAACGGGTCAAAAAATCCGACGTAGTGCCTGGCGACCCCCAGATCACGGTCCAGTCTGACACTCCTCTACACACGCCCATCGCTGCGGAGTCTGGAGAAACAGCGAACTTATCTCGCGGTCCGCGGCACGTTGTCTGGGCGGGAGGGATACTTGCGACGCTCGCCGTCGCCGTTTTGATGATCGCCGTCGCCAACGCTGCGCGACCGAGAGCATCGGCCTTGAGCGACGGTACGTTCACGGATGCTCGGCCGCCCGCGCCCCGATCGGTGGCCGTACTTCGATTCCGCAACATCGGCGACGCGCCTGAGGACCAGTACTTCGCGGACGGCATGAGCGAAGAGATCATGCAAACGCTTGCGCAACTTGATGGCGTTCACGTTGCATCGCGCAGTTCCGGTTTTGCACTTTCCACCGATACGCTCGCCGCGCGCAACGTCG
>JBGTFN010000570.1:0-2112 GCA_041747275.1 Gemmatimonadaceae bacterium
CGTGGGGCCTCGTGTCTCCCTCCGGTGCCCGCCATGCTCGAAGAACTCAAGGCCAAGCTTCGTGGCGAAGTCGAACGACTCACGCACGAACTCCATATCGTCCTCCCTGCCGAAATCCGGCGCGCGGTCGAGATGGGCGACTTGAAGGAGAACTCCGAGTACAAGGCTGCGCTCGAGCGTCAGCAATTCGTGCAAGCACGCCTCGGGCAGCTCAACATGCGCCTGAGCAAGCTCGGCAGTATCGAGATGGATCAGATTCCGGCGGACCGCGTCGGATTGGGTTCCAAGGTGGTCGTGGAAGATGAAGCCACCAGTGATCGCGAGACCTACAATCTCGTGTTCGGCGACGCGTCGGAGTTCGAAGAAGGGCAGGTGACGATGGGTTCGCCGATCGGTCTTGCGCTGTCCGGGAAGGCAGTGGGAGAGACGGCGATTCTTCGGCTGCCCGCCACGGTGCGCAAACTGAAGGTGATCGAGCTCATCACCATTCACGACGACGTGAGCGCGGCGTAGGAGTGGCGTTGGCGTAGGCTGATCATCATTCAGTCGTCGTCAGCGTGAAGCGGGTGAACGGTCAGCTGTCAACGGTTGAGGCGGGGGTACGGTGCGGCGGTCGGTCAATCTTTGACGCGCTGGCGCGGATCAGTCGTCGATCGCGAACAGGCGCTGCACGTCACGACGGTAATCGTCGAGCGCCGTCGCGCAACGTGCATCGCTCCAACCGAGCAGTGCGCTCATGAGCGGCGCGATGCGTTCGGCAACGCCCACGCCGTGATCGCGGGTTTCAAAGGCAATGTGCGTGCGCCGCACCAGCACGTCGGCGAATGTGCAGGCGGCTTCACGCTCCACGGCGTGCGGCACTTCCGCGACAAGATACGGAAGCTGCTCGCTGAGTCGCAGTCGTAGCGCGGGGTCGCGTTGCGCGTAGCTCCACACATTGCGCCAGCGACTGCCATAGGCGCGTGCGAGGCGCTCGCCGACCGCCGTGTCACCGCAGGTCAGCGAGGCGTCGTGCTCCGTCTGCTCCAGTGTGACCATGTCACCGCCAGGCAGCGATTCGTGTTCACTGCGTTCTTCGGCCTTGTCACTCGCCTTGTGGTCCGTGGCGCGATCGAGAATGTCCGCCGCCATCGCACGATAGGTGGTGAGTTTGCCACCCGACACGCTCACCAGACCATTGTCGGCGCGCACGATGGCGTGCTCGCGCGAGGCACTTCCGGTATCCTTGCCGCTGCCCGTCGCCGCTGAGGCGAGGGGACGAATGCCGGCCCATGCAGCGATCACGTCGTCCTGGGTGAGGTTGGCATACGGGAAGCGCGCGTTGACGGAGCGCAACAGGTAGGACACCTCCATGCGGTTGGCGCGTACTTCATCAGGACCACTTTGCGCGGGACGCTCGGTGGTGCCGATGATGGTGTGCACACCGGCCGGCAATACAAACATCACGCGTCCATCCACAGGCGAGGTAATCGTGATCGCATCACGATTGCCAAGCCGCTGTCGCGAGACCGCAACGTGCGCGCCGACAGCGCCGTGCACGGTATTGGCCGACGGCAAGCCGGTGAGCGTTGCCGTGGCGTCACTCCATGGCCCGGTGCAATTGATCACGAGAGGCGCATGCACCGCGAAGCGGCGGTCGTCGAGGCGATCATGCACGGTGATGCCCGAGAGTCGCGAGCCGTCATGCACGCCACCAACGACGTCCACGTGGTTGGCGACCACTGCACCGGCCTCTCGCGCAGCGAGCACCGTCGCGAGCGTCAGTCGCGTGTCATCCGTCGACGCGTCGAAATATCGCGCGCCGCCCACCATGCCGTTTCGATCGAGTGACGGCTCGGCGTCGAGTACTCCGTCCACATCGAGCGCCACATGCCGCTCGTTGCGATAAAGCGAGAGCGCATCGTACAGCGCCAATCCGGCGCGCAACTTCCAGCGCGGCACACGTGCGTCGCGATACACGGGCCACGTGAAGGCGAGCGGGCGCACGAGATGCGGCGCGAGTTCGAGCAGCAGCCGGCGCTCGCGGCTCGATTCGAACACGAGCCCGATGTGTCCGTGCTCCAGGTACCGCACACCGCCGTGCACAAGCCGCGACGAACGGCTGGACGTGCC
>JBGTFN010000571.1:0-16545 GCA_041747275.1 Gemmatimonadaceae bacterium
GCGTTTACGCCCGCGTGCTTGCCGAAGGCATGCTGCGTTGCGACGATGCGATCCGGCTGCGCTGATGCGCCAAACATTCACCTTGTCATGCACGGCTGGCCATGGCTGAAGAACGAGAGTACGTGTTGGGCACGCACGACGACGAGTTGCATCGGCTGGGCTTTCAGCATCAGGTCTGGGCGCCGCAAACCACGCAGCTCTGGGAACTCGCGTGTTTTGCTCCCGGTGCGCGGTTGCTCGATCTCGGATCGGGACCAGGCTACGCGACTGCCGACCTGGCGCAGCTTGTCGGGAGCGAGGGACACGTGTCCGCTGTGGACGTGTCGCGGCGATTCCTGACGTCGCTGGAGCAACTCGTCGCGGCACGGGCTCTGCACAATGTGTCGTGGCATGAAGCGGACGCCGCCGCGCTGCCCCACGAATCGGCCTCGCTCGATGGAGCCTTCGCGCGCTGGGTACTGTGCTTTACACCCGACGCGCCGTCGGTGGTGCGTGAAGTCGCACGCGTGCTCAGGCCCGGTGGTCGATTTGCCATCATGGACTACGCGAATTACGAAGCGCTCAGCATGGCGCCGCCCAGCGAAGCGATCGACCATGTCATTCGTGCGACCGGACAGTCGGTCAGGCAGCACGGGGGGTCGTTCGGAATTGGACGTGAGTTGCCGACCATGTTGCACGCGGCCGGTTTCGAGGTCGAGCACATCGAGCCAATTGTGCGCGTCGCACGTCCGTCGAGTGCGCTGTGGCACTGGCCATCGAGTTTCTTTCGCAACTACCTGCCCACGCTCCTGTCGCTGGGTCTCATCACGGAGCATGATCGTGACGCGTTTGTGCGCGCGTGGGACGAACGCACGAGCGATCCTTCTGCGTATCTCATCACGCCCACCATGGTGGGGATCGTCGGCGTCAAGCGGTGAAACGTTCGCGCAAACCGCAGATCGACTTGTTCGGGCCCGAGGCAGGTTCAGTCTCGCCTTCGCCAGAGGGTGACGCCCACGTTCCGGACCTGGCGCGACGCGTTCTCGGTGATGTCCTGCCGACGACGATTGACGCCTCGGTGCGGGAGGTTGCTGCGCGACTCCCTGATACCCTCCGACTTGGAACGTCGAGCTGGGCGTTTCCGGGTTGGCAGTCGTTGGTGTACGGCGGCGAGTATCCGACGAGCGTACTGTCGCGGCGCGGGCTCCACGCCTACGCGCAGCATCCGCTCTTTCGCGCCGTCGGGCTCGATCGCACGTTCTACTCGCCTATCAGCGAACGAGCGTTCGCCGACTATGCGCAGATGGTGCCGCAAGACTTCCGTTTTCTGGTCAAGGCGCATGCGGCCGTCACCACACCGCGGGGAATGCGCGTAGCGGGACAAAGGCCGGCGACCGATCGCTTTCTGGACTCAGCGTATGCGACGCTGGAAGTAATCGAGCCGGCGGTGCATGGACTCGGTCATCGGCTCGGCGTGATCCTGTTTCAGTTCCCTCCTCTCGCACTCTCCACTGCAAAGTTGGACGCGTTGCCAGATGCGCTCGCCGGGTTCCTCGAGTCGTTGCCGTCCGGCGTTCCGTACGCGATCGAAGTGCGGAACGCGGCGCTGTTGGGCCGTCCGTATGCAGAAGCGCTGGCTGCGGGCGGCGCGACGCACTGCTTCACGGTGCATCCCTCGATGCCTGGCGTTCGAGTGCAGCTGGACGCGCTGCAGGGCGATATCCCGGGCGGTGGACCTGTAGTCATTCGCTGGATGCTGGGGCACGGCCGCGAGTACGCGGAGGCCCGCGATGCCTATGCACCGTTCGATCAGCTCGCTGCACCCGACCTGGAAAGCCGGGCTGAAATCGCCGCGCTCGTGGAGCAACTCAACGCCGAGCACAGGCCGGTGATCGTGATCGCGAACAACAAGGCTGAAGGTTCGGCACCGCGAACGCTCGCGGAGCTGGCACGTCTGGTGGCCGGACCTGGTTTGTGATAACGTTTGAGTAGCCGCGAACGGATCGCGGTGGAGTCAACCCCAACACGACAGCCCATGACGAGCACGATGACGTTCCGCAGACTGGTTGCGCTGCTTGCCGTGCCGTTCGCAGTCAGTGCGTGCGACAGCCCGCCGACGGCGAGTGCGCCGAGCGACGAGGCGTCGTTCGAGGCAGTTCTCGAGACCGCGGGAGAGGGCGCTTCGGCGGGGATGTACCTCGAGCGCGCGCCGGAGGCGGTGCGGCTTACCCCCGAACAACGAAAGGCAATTCGCGAAATCAATCAGGCCTTTCGGGCGGCCAATCAGGCTGATCTTCGCACACTCGAAGGGCTCACCCGCGCTGCGCTCGCGGCCAGACGGAACGGCGCGTCACCCGCAGAGATCCGGGCGATTCTGGAAGAAGGGCGCGACGCTCGCGAACGACTTGTGCCGGCGTTTCAGGAGCTGCATCGACAGATCAGGGCCGTGTTGACCGATGCGCAGCTCAAGTGGCTCAAGGACAATTCGCGAAGGTTCGGGCCGCAGTTGCCGCACTTGCCGCGGCGCCCGTAGGGGATCAAGGCGCGAACGGAGAGCGGGGATTCGAAAGAGGGTCGTTGTTGCGTCGGACGCAGTGAGCGCGAAGGCGCAAAGGCGCGAAGGCGCGAAGGCGCGAAGGCGCGAAGGCGCGAAGGCGCGAAGGTAAAGTCCGGGTGGGATCGAATCGTCGACAGTCGACGAAACAACCAACCACTCGCTCTCCTTCGCGCCTTTGCGCGTTCGCGAACCCTTACCCGCCTTGTTTTGCCCGGAGGACCGGCGCCATCAGAATAAAGTTGGGAGTCGCAGCGATGGACCGGACAGTTGTGCCGGGTTCCAGCACGAGATCGACGACCGTGGACTCCCCCTCCTCGATCGTGAAGGTCGCGCTTGGAATCTTGATGCGTGACTGCTCCGTCTGCGGCGGAATGCGCAGCGGATGCGCTTCCCCGGCAGCCCAGGTGCGCTGACCGACTTGCACGTTTTTTGTGAACGTGATCGTCGCGTCGGAGACGTGCAGGCGCAGACTGCGATAGGTGCCATCTTCCAGGTTCCCACGAGGCAGCGCGAGAGCCGTCTCGGCCGTCGTTGGCAGCTTCATCAGGTCGATGGTGACCGCCGGATCCACCGCGATACGCACCCAGGCCGACTCGTCGTTATCATCGCCACTCGTGCGCAGTGCGGAAATGTGGGTAAGGGTGACCATGACCTTGTCCACATCTTCGCGCGCTTGTGTCTCCGAGAGGTTGGCAACGAAGCCCGACGCAGTGGACTCGCTCAGGCGCAGCGTCAGTGAACCGGTCCCCTCGGGCTCAAGTCCCACGCTGTCATCGCCGCACGCGCCAAGGGCGAGCAGGGCACTCAACGCCACAACAGAACGAACTTGCATGTCTGATCTCCAAGTGATGGGGTCTGCAAGCGAACGCTAGCGTGATCTTGCCCTGAGCGCTGTGATGCAGGTGGCGCATCGACGTACAGTTCTCGCTCGATGGCGCAGTTCGTCACAGAGGCGCCTGCAGCGCCTGTGATACCGATCACAGTTTGTGCGTGGACAGCAGCAGACTGGTCTCGGAGTTGGCTACGCCCTTGATTGTGCGAATGCCGCGCAGCGCTTCGTCGAAGGCCTCGAGACTGTCGGTGCCCAGTTCCGCAACGATGTCCCAGCGGCCGTTGGTGGTGTGAAGCGCGCGCACCTGCGGGTATCCTCGCAGCGCCGTCAAAATCGCGTCCGACCGGTCCCCCTCGACGCTGATCATCATCATGGCACGCACACGCTGTGGTTCGGCCTCTGGCGTGGTGCGCACCGTGAAGCCGAGTACGATGCGCTGCGCCAGGAGCCGGTCAATCCGGTTCTGCACCGTGCCGCGCGATACGCCGAGCAGCTTTGCCAGCTGGGCGACAGACACGCGGGCATTCTCCCGCAGGTGAGCGATAAGTCGCTGATCGGTGCTGTCCATGGTCCCTGAATAGCGCAAAATGTCAGAGTAGGGTGTCAAAGTGTACAACCCATTTGACAATTATACCGATTTCTTGCGCTTGTTGCTGGCATGGGAGTTTCGCCATCATACAGAAGCCGAATCGACCGGACGGCCCCTCGCCGTTGGACGATCGTACCCCCGTTGCCGGAGTACCAATGAACATGTCGTCAATTCACCCAACGCCATCCAGCGCTGACCTGATCGAGCTCGAAGAGCAGTGGGGCGCACGCAATTACAAGCCGCTCGACCTGGTGATCACCCGCGGTGATGGCGCGTGGGTCATGGACGTGGAGGGCCGCAGCTATCTCGATTGCCTGAGCGCCTACTCCGCCGTGAATCAGGGACACTGTCATCCTCGTCTGCTCGCCACGCTCACTGAGCAGGCGTCGCGGGTAACGCTCACCTCGCGTGCCTTCCGCAATGACCAGCTGCCGCACTTTTGCGAAGAGCTGGCGGACATCTGCGGCATGGAGATGGTGCTGCCGATGAATACCGGCGCCGAGGCGGTGGAAACGGCGATCAAGGCGGCGCGTCGGTGGGGCTACACGCACAAGAACATTCTCGCCGACATGGCAAACATCATCGTGTTCGACGGCAACTTCCACGGACGCACCACGACCATCGTGGGCTTCTCGTCAGAGGCGTCGTACCGCGATGGCTTCGGTCCGTTCGCGCCCGGCTTCACGCGCGTTCCCTTCGGCGATCTCGATGCAGTGCGCGCTGCCATGAACGAGCATACCTGCGCCGTGCTGTTCGAACCGATTCAGTGCGAAGCTGGTGTCATCATGCCGCCAACAGGTTTCCTCAGCGGACTTGCCGCACTGTGCCGCGAAAAGAACGTGCTGATGATCGCCGATGAAATTCAGACAGGGCTTGGTCGCACCGGTCGCCTTTTCGCCTGTGATCACGAGGGCGTCAGGCCCGACATGTACGTGCTCGGCAAGGCGCTCTCCGGCGGTTTCTATCCGGTTTCGGCGGTGGTGTCACGCAAGGATGTGCTCAGTGTCTTCGGCCCCGGCACGCATGGCAGCACCTTCGGCGGCAATCCGCTTGGCTGCGCCGTTGCGCGCACCGCGCTGGCCGTGATGCAGGATGAGCAGCTCGTGGAGCGTTCTGCTGAGCTGGGAGCGTGGTTGCTCAAGGAGCTCGAGACGTTGTCGCATCCCGATATCGTCGCTGTGCGCGGTCGCGGCCTGATCCTCGCGATCGAGTTGCGGGTGCCGGCACGCAGCTATTGCGAGGCGCTCATGGAGCGCGGTGTGCTGTGCAAGGAAACGCACGACACCGTCATCCGTCTGGCGCCGCCGCTGGTCGTGCGCCAGGAAGACCTGGCGTGGGCTGTGGAGCAGCTTCGCGCCGTGTTCGACGATGGGCAGCGCGTTTCCAGTGCCGCCTGATCCATCGCCGCGCGGTTAGATTGAGGGAATCATTTATCCCTTTGCTGACGAACTGAAAATGCGAGCTTTGCTTCGATCGATCGCGCCCGCGCTGGCGGTGGCCTTCACTGCCGGCACGCTGCTGGCCGCGCCGCGCGTTTTGCAGGACCTGACTGGCAGCTGGGCCTTCGCCGTTGTGACGGAGAACGGCACGGGTACGCCAACGGTCATCATCAGGCAGGCCGCCGACAAGATCAGCGGCACCTATGAGTCACGCATGATGGGACAGCGTGCGATTGAGGGCACCGTGAAGGGTGATTCGGTGCTCTTCACCCTCGAGGCGAACGGGCCCGAGGGCATCGCGCTCGACTTCAAGGGCGTGGTGGTGAACAAGGACAGCCTGTCGGGCATCGTGGACTTCGGCGGCATGGGCGGTGCGACGTTCAGCGCGCGACGGCAGCCCTGATCGTACGGCCAACTGTTTGTCCGCCCGTGTCCAGTATGCGTTCCCGGATCTGAACGTACATGAGCCAGTACACGGTGCGCGTTGTCTGGTCTCGCGGTGGCGCGCGGTTCATCGATCAGCGCTACTCGCGCGGTCACGCGTGGGAGTTCGATGGCGGCGTGACGGTGCCGGCGTCCTCGTCACCGCATGTCGTGCCGTTGCCGATGTCGGATGCAGGCGCGGTTGATCCGGAAGAAGCGTTCGTCGCATCGATCTCCAGCTGTCACATGTTGTGGTTCCTGTCCATCGCCGGAAGCCGCGGATTCGTTGTTGATGAGTATGTCGATGACGCAACAGGGATCATGGCGAAAAACGAGCAGGGCCGCCTCGCCATGACGGAGGTAACGCTGCGTCCGGTCGTGACGTTCTCGGGAGAGCGGCAACCGACAGACGACAATATTCGCGCGATGCACGAGCTCGCGCACGGCGAGTGTTACATCGCCAACTCGGTGCGCACCCTGATTCGTTGCATCCCCGGTTAACGGGGCACTGTCTTCTTGCGCCGAACCGAAGGACGCTTCGCGAAATAGCGTGCAGCGGCCACACCGCCGACAAAGCCTCCCGCGTGCGACTGCCAACTCACGCCGGGCGTACCCGGGAGCACGCCGAACACGAGTCCGCCCCACACACCGGCCACGACGAGACTGAGCAGCATCATGCCCACGTGACGCGTGAACCAGCCGTGCGAGAGCAGGTATCCGAGATAGCCGAAGACCACGCCGCTCGCCCCAATGTGCACGCTTTGCGTGGGGCCGAGCAGCCACGCACCAAGCCCTGAGCAAACGACGACGCAAGCGGTGACCGCGACGAACCGTTTTGCGTCGGCGATGAGAACAAGTACGCCAAGCGCAAGCAAAGGGACGCTATTGCTGGCGAGATGGGCCGCATTGCCGTGCAGGAACGGAGCGAGAAGCACACCTCGCAAGCCGCCGACCTCGCGAGGCCGTACGCCGAATTCCGCGAACGACCCCGGAACGATCGCGTCGAGTCCAAGCACCAACCAGCAGAGCGCGACAAAGCCGGCCAGCCAGAGCGTGCGTCGTTGCAGCGCGGCGGTGCTCATGCGTACTGCGCTGCCTGCGCCTCGTCGACTGCACGCAGCAGGTCGACCGCGTCGACGGGTTTGTGCAGCTGCAATCGAACACCCAGCGCCCACGCGCGTTCACTGCTTGCGTCATCGAGATAGCCGCTGAGCAGCACAAGCGGCACGCGCGGTGCAAGCGCGCGCAAACGCGAGGCGAAATCGAGTCCGCTGGCACCAGGCATGGACAGGTCGCTGACGATCACATCGGCGCGCGAGGCGTCCGCGCGCAACGCGTCCACGGCAGACGCCACGTCAGCGAAAGATTCGGTCCGATGCCCTGCGCGCTCGAGAATCCGGCGCAGGGCGTTTCGAACCATCGTGTCGTCGTCAACGAGCATCACACGCTGCGATGCGCGGGTGCCTTCCGGCAGCGCTGCGCATACGCCGTTGGTGTGGGACGACATGCCGACCACGTCGACCGCGTTCGACGCGGTGAGCATGGCGCCGGTCGCATGCGCTGCAAAGAGTGGCAGCGAGATGCGTACAGTGGTGCCGGCGTCGACCTCTGATTCGATCACCACACGGCCGCCCATGGATTGCACCACGCCGTGCACCACGGCGAGTCCCATGCCGGTGCCCTCACCTACGGCCCTCGTGGTGAAGAATGGTTCCAGAGCGCGTCCTTTCACATCGTCGCTCATGCCAACTCCATCATCATCGATCGTAAGCTCCGCTTCGTGTCCCTGGGGGCGGAGTTGCACACGAAGCTTCTGTCCGCCGTCACGCACGGCCAGCAGCGCATTGGCAAGCACGTTGAGCACCACCTGATGCAGTTCCGAGGCGTTTCCTGCAACTACGCAGGCTGCCTCCGGGAGATTCACCTCCAGCTTGGCGTGCGGAGGCATCTGAGGGCGCATGAGCTGCACCACTTCGCGCACGACAAGCGCAAGATCTACCGACCCGCGGTCAATTGGTTGCTGACGCGCAAACTGCATGATGTGCTTGACGAGTTTTCGCCCTCGTTCGGCAGCGGTCCGGATCGCCTCGACGTCATCAACGGCCGCGTGTCTCACCGGTAGTTGATCGCGTGCGAGCGTGGCGTACGATCCGACGGACGTCAGCACGTTGTTGAGGTCGTGCGCGACGCCGCCCGCGAGCGTGCCGAGTGACTCGAGGCGGCGCCGCTGCTCGAGTGCGCGTTCCGCCTGCATGCGACGCGTGATGTCCACGGCCAGGCCACGCAGTGTGCGAACCCGTTCGCCACGCTCCTGCAGCGCTCGTCCGCTGACGGCAATCCACCGGTGCGTCGCGTCCGCGCGCACGATGCGCGCTTCCAGGTCCTCGAGAGGCACGCCGTGGTCGACTACGGCGCGAGCGGTGCGCAGCACGCTTCGCCGGTCATCGCTATGTATGAACGACAGCGCGCGCTTCCCGATCACCTGGCCGGCCGACAGTTTCAGCAGCTCAAAGCCGGCCGACGAGCAAAATGAGATTCGTCCCCGAGCGTCAACTTCCCATATGATGCCGAGCGATTGATTTGCGACATCCTGCCAGCGCCGTTCTGCGGCAGAACGGGCCCGCATGCTTCGACGCACCGCTTCGGCGAGCGCAAGGGCAGCCAGCGTGAGCAGAACGCTCGTGCCCAGGAGGGCGGCCGACGTGATCGTGGTCCGACGATTGCGCACCGCCATCTGTCCGGCGCCTTGACGCAGCGACTGCTGAGCTGCGCGCACATCGGTGGTCAGTTCGCGAAAGCTGGGCTCTCGCTCCCGGAATGCCTGAATCGCGGCGCTGCCTTCGCCGTGTGCCTGTGACAGTGCATCGCGATGCAATGCCGCGTAGTCCGCCCACGATCGTGCGACGGCGTCAACGCGTGCGGCGAGTGCGCCGTCGGGCGCGCTCCTGCGCAGTTGCGCAAGTGATCCCTCGATCTGTGCATACAGCGAATCCAGCGCGGAACGGTGCAAGCGCGTGACGCTGTCTACCTCAGCCAGCGCGTACAGCGCTTCACGCTGCCGGAAATCGCGAAGTCCCTGCTCCACGTCGGCGAGGCTTGAAGCACTGCGGATCCAACCGCGAACCATCGTCTGCGCATTGGTCCCGATGCGGAGCAGCGAGTGCGCGACAGCGACGTTGAGCAATACCGCAGCGAGTGCTATGACAGCCGCGACCGCAACAATGGATCGCAATGACGAAAGACGAGGAGCCACGTATGTACGTTCGGACGGGAGATCGCGGATGGCCGGCCACGGCGGCCCCATACATGGTGCCCGAACTATACCTCACTCTTCTGGACGAGCGGGCGGAAACTCGTGCAGAAGGATAGACTGAAAAATGGACTGCGTGAGTGCAAGCGCAGTCACACATCGATATGTAACCCACGCACCAGGCGGAGGCGGGTCTGATGACTTGTGCCCGTGGAACAGGACGAATGGGCGCACTGGTGATGCACGCGTTCGCGCTCGTATCCGCGGTGGTTGCGCTCGCGCGCATTCCCGGGCCGGGCAGCTACCCGCTCGGCATGAGCCTGAACACCGGAACGGGCGGCACGATCACCTTCGCCGACGGATCGACGTGCCGCGCAGTCCCGGATTCGTACCCGCCACGCCGCAACAGATCGGCGGCAAGGTCAGCGTGAACATCGAGGGATTTCCGCTCCTGTGGAACGCCGCCTCGACCTCGGTGACCGGTTCTCCGTCACGTCGAACAACACGTGGAGCAGTTCCGCAAACGATCAGGGCACCATCGCGGTGACAAGCGTGAGCAATGGGCGCATGGTCGGCACATTCTCCGCCACGCTAGCCCCAACCAATCCCTCGTCCAACACCACGCCGCTCGTGCTGAGCAACGGCACGTTCGATGTTCCGTTTCCGTAGCTCGGCGGTCACGCGGTGCAACGTTTCGGTTGACGGTGACAGGTATTGGCCGTGCGATCGCGGCCGAATGCAGGGGCGCTAGTTCAGGAAACGGTCTGCAACGCCAGCCGACGGCAGCATGCACGCGTCGCGCTTGCCGAACCAGCGATATCGATTGCGTGCAACCCAGTCGTAGATCGTGTCACGAACTGGTCGCGGCAACAGGCGACCGACTGACAGCAGTGACCACGGAAGCCCCAGATAGGAAGCGATGCGCAGCGCAGCATCGGAGCGTGTGTGAATACCGGCGGCGTCGATGAGCACGATGCTGTCGGGCAGGTCGCCGCGCGCGCCGCACTCTTCAAGCAACTGCTGCACGGCTTCACTTTGCAGTGCGCCGAACCGCAGCATCTGACGTTTGTCGCGCTCCAGCAGCCAGGTCACAGCGCCGTTGCACAGGTTGCAGATGCCATCGAACAACACGACCGGCGAAGGTGGCGCGGAGCGCGGCACGGAGGATGGCGCGGAGGATGGCGCGGAGCGCGGTGCGGAGGATGGCGTCGAGGGCACACGTGAACGTTAAGCGGCACGCTGCCTTTGCACCACGACGCTCGCCCTGCGCCCCCCGGCACGTTATTCTCGGGCATGCTCGCACTCTTCCTGCAGATGTTCGTGTTTGGCGGCATCGCGCTCATCGCGCTGCTGTTTTTCGGTGCAGCGGACGACGACGGTGTCGCGTCGGCGGGTGAAGGGGGACTCGCCAGCGCCGCGTCCGCGTTCCTGTCAATTCGCAGTTTGTTGGCGGCGCTAGCTGCAGCTGGCGCGGTGGGCGCTGCACTGACCGGTCTGCTCCGCGCGCCCACGCCCGTCGCCGTTGTCGGCGCGATTGCCGCCGGTGTGGTTGGCGCGCGAATGTGGCGAACGCTGTTGCGCAAGCTTCGCACCTTCGACCGTGACCACAGCGCGAGTCCGGACCTGCTTGTCGGCCGCGAAGGTGTGTTGACGGTCGGCATCGGCGGTGCATCTTCACCCGGAATCGTGCAACTGACGCTCGGTGGCGTGTCACAGGAATACACCGCGATTCCGGAGGAAAACGGAATCTTTCACGAAGGCGCCCGCGTAGTCATCGTACGAATCGAGTCATCGTCGACGGTGATCGTGCGCCAGAGTCCGTATCCCGAACTTTCCTCAAGCCCCTGACGCCAATGTTCACACTGTTCGCGCTTGTGCAGGCCGCACCAACCACCACCGACTCGACGCTCGATGAGCTGCTGTCGTTGGTGCTCGGTGGCGGCAGCCTGCTGCTGGTGATCGGTCTCTTCGTGGGACTGGGTCTGTTCTTCGCGTCGCGCTACAAGGTGTGTCCGACCAACCGTCTGCTGGTCATCTCGGGCGCGACTTCACTCACCAACGAACACGGCGATCCACTGCCCAAGGTCATCGCGGGTGGGGGAACGTTCGTCTGGCCAATCATTCAGCAGTACAGCTTCCTCGAGCTTGCTCCTTTCACGCTCAAGGTCGCACTGCAGGATGCGCTTTCGGCCGAAACCATCCGCGTCGCCGTGCCGAGTGCGTTCACGTTGGCCGTCGGCAACGGATCGCCGCACAAGGAAAACGCGGCGACGCGCCTGGTCGGCAAGTCGGAGGAAGAGATCAAGGGACTGGCGGCCGAGACGATTGTCGGCACGCTGCGTCAGGTGATCGCGGTGATGAGCATTCAGGAGATCAACTCGAATCGCGACGAATTCCGTCGAAAGATCGAGAGCACGTTGGTGCCCGAGTTGACCAAGCTCGGCCTGGCGCTGCTCAACGTGAACATTCAGGATTTGCGCGACGAGTCGGGCTACCTGCAGGCGCTCGGACAGAAGGCCGGCAGTGAAGCAACGCAGCGCGCGCTAGGCGACGTGGCCGAGGCGGAACGTACAGGTGCCATTCGTGTGGCCGAGGCGCAGCGTGAGAAGGACGTGATCGTGGCGGCGCAGCGGCGCGACCAGGTGATCGGCGTGCAGGAAGCGCAGTTGCAGCAAACCATGCGTCTGGCCGAGATGTCGCGCGAGCAGGACGTGCAAACGCGTGCGCAGGAAGCACAACGGGATCGCGAAGTGGCCGACCTGGATCGGGAGCGTCGCATCGCGATCTCAGAAGCCAACGCAACGGCTGTGGCGGGCGAGGCAGTGGCCGAAGCCCAGAAGCGCGTGCGTATCGCAGAAACGAACGCGGACGCGGTGAAGGGCGAGACGCAAGCGAAGGCGCAGGTTGCGGAGTCCGAAGCGTCGCTGGCCATCACGGCAGCCGATGCGCGCAAGCGCGCTGAGTCGGCTCGCGCGGTGGCCGATGGTCAGGTAGCGGAGGCCACGGCCAAGGCACGGGAAACCGCAGCACTCGCCGAGGCACGACAGATCGAAGCGTCGGAGCGCGCACGTCTGGAGGCGCCAGCCAAGGCCGTGGCGGCTACCGCCATTGTCGCGGCCGAAGGCGAAGCACGTCAGGTCACCATCGCTGCCGACGCCGCCGCAACCGCCGTCAAGGCAAAGCTCGAAGCGGAAGCCGAAGGTCAATACGCGTTGCTGTCCCAACGGGCCAAGGGCCTCAAGGAGCTGGTGGAGGCCGCTGGAAGCCCCGAACAGGCATTCGCGCTGCTCCTGGTTGATATGGTGCCATCGCTCGTGGAAAAGGCCGCCGAGGCGGTCAAGGGGGTGAAAGTGGAGAAGGTGATCGTGTGGGACAGTGGGAACGGAACTGGCGGCGGGGTCAGCCGCGTGACCAACGACCTCGTGCGCTCGGTTCCGCCGGCAATGGACCTGATTCGCCATGTCACGGGCATCGAGTTGCCGCGGCTTGGCAAGGTGTCACCCGAAATGGCGGCACGGCTCGCTGACGCGATGACCGCACACGCAGAGACAGCGCAGGTCGTATCGGCGGACTCTACTACCAACGGCAAGTCCTGACCCCGTGCCAACGGTGTAACGGGAGAGTCGTAACCCGGATTGAATAAGGTCGTCCCTCTATGGCGGCTGATCACGACTGCGTGATCGGCCGCCATACCTTTTTCTGTTCGGAGCTTCGACATGCATCCCTTCAACCCCTGTCGCTCATGAGCGTCCTGACACTTTCGCGCGCAAGCACGAACGATGCGCCGATGTGGCGGTCGTCAATTCGACCTCGTCAGTGGTGGTACGTGGCGCCTCCAGCCGGCGGTCCGCGTGGCATCGGGGTGGAGGGGCCCTGGACGCGGGACTTCCTGCATCAGGCCATCCAGCACGGCGTGATCGAGAGCACCCGCCTGGTGTGGAGTCCGGGTATGGAGTCATGGGCACCCGCCGGACATCAGGACGAGTTCGCGTTCGACTTCTCGCCGCCGCCGCTGCCGGCCGCATGAGCGAGCGCGGGGCCGCAATGGAGCGGGCAGAGCGCGGCCCAATGCTCAACGCGACTCACGTGCGCTGCCCGGGATGCGGGGCGCCAGCCGGTGACCCATCGCTCACGCACTGCGCCTATTGCACCGCGTCACTCGGCCAGCGCGCGTGTCCAACGTGCCACTTTCGTGTCGCGACGGGGGTTGCCTATTGTCCGTGGTGTGGCACCGCCTCGATCACGCCAGATCGTGAACATTCCACCCTGCGCTGCCCGTGCGGCAAGAGTGAACTCTCGGCTGGTCCAGCCACGCTGAGCATGCGATGATCCGCGCTCTCGCTCCGGGAGTCGCGGCCCGCAGCGCCAGCGGCAGCAAAAGTGTGGGTGTCGGGGCGGTGCGCTACCGTCCATGCCCCGCGTGCGGCAGCGTCATCAACCGCGTGAACTACGCGCGTATCTCCGGCATCATCGTGGATGTGTGCAAGGAGCACGGCACATGGTTCGACGCGCACGAGTTGCCGGCGCTGCTCGACTTCGTGCGCCGCGGTGGACTGGACGTCGCGCGCGCCAGCGAAACCGTTGCCCTGGCGGATGAGCGACGGCGCCTCGAACGAGAACGACTATTGCGCACCAACCTCGACCATATGCGCGGTGATCGTTATGCCGCGTTGACCAAGCGCCGCAATGCAACACGGTCGCCGAGCGTGTTCAGTTTGCTCGGCGATCTGTTGCACCTGCCCTGAACTCTGTTCTGAACTTTGTTCTGAACTTCGTGCTGCGCGTGGCGCCGTTCTACTGGGCCACCTTTTCCATCACGAAGTCGTATTCCAACCGAATGGTGTCGGCAACGCTGAGCACCACGCGCACCTTCGGCTGCGTGAGATTGAAGTCCGTGAATGTGAACGCCGTGGCGGCTGTGCCGGTGAGTTGGTTGCCGTTCACGTTCGCGGTGACGTTCCACGTGGTCGGCCGCGTCACGCCCTTGAGCGTGAGGTTGCCGACGAGCTGGAACTGTACGCGTCCGTTGGTGGGGACGGGAGTCGGCAAGCCGCGAACGCCGGTGACGGCGAGCCGCGTGGTGGGAAACGAATCGGTCTCGAGGATTCGCGAATGCACGTAACGATCACGCCGGGACTCGTCGCTCTTGAGTCCGGTCATGTTCACGAGGAAACTCGACGCGGTCGGCACGATCGCACCTGCGCTGGTGAGTGCGATGCTGCCGGTGATGGCGGTTGTTTCGCCGACGGCATCATTCTCGAGTTCGCGTCCGAGCAGACGCTCACGGACACGGTAGCGCGCACTCGAGCCTGCGGTTTTCGTGGTGTAGCGCACCGCGATTTCCTGCGTGAGCTTCTCTGCCCCAGTGGTGATAGCACGGGCGGGCTGCGCGGCGTGCGCGATGGATGCCCGGGTGAGTCCGTCCACCGTGGCCGCGCGTGGCGACCACGGTGAGAGGGACATGGCGCCAGCAACTACGGCACCGACGATCGCGACCGACGTGAAGCGCCCTGCCGTCATCATTCATTCTCCGTGGCAAGCGGCTTCGCGTCGCCGGCGCCTTTGACGTATTTGTCGAGCCACGCTACCCAACGAGCCCACTGATCGAACACCGTCTCACGCGCGATCGGTCCGTGATCTTCGTACGGGTACGTGTACAGCGACACCCCTGCCGCTTCGGGCGGCGAGATGTACCGTTCGGCGTTGATCGCCTCGTCGAGGGCGCTGGCGGCCGGCTTGACCTGCGCCCCGAGTGGTAGCGCGCCGAGAGTCAGGAAGGAAGCGGCGGCCAGTGGTGCGAAGCAGCGGCGAGAAGCGGGAAGGGGCATAGGCGGGTGCCTTGGGAGGGAAAGGGCGGGGAAACCCCGAACAGCCTGCTGCGTAGTGTACGCATCCCCCATCCAAGGTGCTGCCCGTGATCGCTTCACTGCTTCGGTTAGTTGCGCTTCGCCCATTTCTCGGCATGGCCATCCTCGGCGTGCCGATCATCGCGCTCATCGCGATCGGACTCATGACGGTGCTGGCCGTCAAGCTCGTCGTGGCGCTGATCATCCCGGCCTTCTTTGTGGTTCTGGCCATCTGGCTGATCCGTCGCATGCGTCGTTCGGCGTAGCGTCGAGGGTATTCCCGGGGAGAAGTGGCGCGGCAGGCCACAATGGGCCACCGTTCCTGCTATGACGCTGCGTCCACCCCCCTCGAATACCGGTCGAAACTGTTGGCGGTACGCCGCCGTCCTTCTGGCGATTGCGCTGAACACGGCCGTACCAGGTTTCGTGTCGGCCCAGCCGACGCAGCCGCCGTCGCTCGTGGCCTACCCTGAGGCCCGCCGTGCTCATGAGATCGATCGTTCGCGCGAGTATGTCACGGACTTGTTCGGAGTGGTGGCGGCCGGGCGGGTGCTCTTCTCTTCCGGCTACGACCAGGTGGCGAAGTCGCCCAAGGTGTGGCCTCGCGACGGCGAGTCATATGGGCGGCGGGTGGTGACGCGCTCCGCCCAGCTCGTGGTCATCGAATCCGTGCGGCACGGCGTGGCGGCGGCGCTGGAGCGCGACCCGGCGTACGTTCGCTGTGACTGCACGGCGTTCGGCCCGCGACTGGGACATGTGCTCAAGGGCACCGTCACCGACTTTGACGTGCGCGGACAGCGTCGCGTCGGCTGGCCACGTTTTGCCGGTGCGCTAGCCGGATCACTCGCGCTGGCTCAGCTGCAGCCGGGACAGCGCGACGCAGAAACGGTTGCCCTGCGCACGGTGACGACCGTCGCCGGATCAGCGTTCGGAAACGCGGCCAAGGAGTTCAGGCTCTGGGAACGACTGACGGGCGGACGGGATAAGTGATTGATGGGTATCGACGGTCGATATCCGAAATGATTCGCCCCAGGTTCGATCAGAACTGATCAGGATGAACACCATGGAAGAGAACACCAATCGCACAATGCCCGCCGCATCCCCGTCGCCCGAACTGACGGCCGTACTTCCCAAGCTGGACGCGGCGCGAAACGACCTTTTGGCGCTGCACCGCGTGCTGCTGCACGCGGAGCGTGTGCGCTACGAAAAGTTGTTCGGTCGCATTCAGGGCAATGGCGCGTTTCTGCAGCTTGCCATGCACGATCCGTGGTTCACCTGGCTTCGCCCGATGATGCGTCTGGTCTCGGAGATCGATTCGCGCCTGCTGGATCGCGGGCAGCCGCCGGTCACGTTGGACGAGGTCACGAAGCTGCTCGACGACGCGCAGCGATTGCTTCGTCCCGACGCGGAAGGCTCGGGCTTTCAGAAGGAGTTCCAGGCGTTGTTGCAGGACTCGCCCGAAGTGGCGGTGTTGCACCGACAGCTCGTGCGAGAGCGCGAATAGCGTCGCGCAACACTGTCAACGTCCACCATGCCTTCACGCTCGCTCCCGCCGTGTCCGCCGACGTCGAACTGCGTCTGCACCGACGCCACGCGCTCCTCGCAGCGGCTGGAGCCGGTGCCGTTCACG
>JBGTFN010000572.1:0-5805 GCA_041747275.1 Gemmatimonadaceae bacterium
AGCGCGACGGCGCGTAGCGAGGGAGGCAGCGCGACCACTGCGGGATGCTCCCGCCACGCCATCGGTGCCGCAGCGGACGAGCGCGATGCGGTGTCCGAATACGATGCGAACTGCGGATTGCCATCGTGTGACCATGACGAATCCCGGATACGACGGCGAACGGCAGTGCGTGCGGTCATGGCGCCGAGATTCCGTATCACGCCCGCAACCCAGCGAACGTTCACGGCCTGTGAGAGATCGTCGCGGCCGGCACGAACCGCTTCGAGCAGCGCGTCCTGCAGCAGGTCGTCCGCATCATCCGCAACGCGTGAGTGCTGCACGGCAATGACCCGCAGCGACTCCAGCACATGGGCGGGCAGAAGGTGCGGCGCTGCGTCATGAGGGCGCATGCGAAAACAACTTACGCTACGCTCACGTCCTTGCCCAAGGGAACTGCGCCGCAGCATACTGCGCCCATGCCTCTTCCCTCTCCGGAGCGCGCCAGCATTCAACCCGTTCGCCGTTCGTCGCTCCCGTGGTGGTCGCTCGTACTGTCACTCGTCGGCGTGGGGCTGCTGATTGTGCGCGTGTTGTCCGGCCGCGCACCAGCTTCCGAGAGCGGTGGTGCTTCGCCGCCACAATTGTTCATTGCCATCGATGGCTTGAGCTGGGAGGCATTTCAGTACGCACAATCGCACGGACTCTTCGCCGAGTTCGTGCATGCAGCGCCGATGATCGCGCCGTATCCGTCCATGAGTCATCCGGGCTGGGCGGAGATCATGCAGACGCGTGAAGTGTTCGGCTCGCGCAGCAACGTGCGCACGGTTGAAGCGCGCTGGTTCGATCTTGACATGATGCGCATTGCCGACGATCCGCGGCAGGTGATCGAGCGGCAGGCGAGCCCGTTCAACTACATGCGCGCGTTCGATACGTTCTTCGATCCGCTCATCGAGCCGCTCATGTACTTTCCGGGTCGGCGCTTGTTCAACGACGAAGTCGCGGAGACCGAGCACGACATTCTGGACGGCTTCACCGGAGGCCGATACAACGCGTACTTCAGTGGCACCGACGCCACCGCGCACACGCACCTGGGCGCGCTGCATCCGTTCCTCGTGCAGATCGACAGTATGCTCACGCGCGTGATAGTCACGCTGCGGTCACGCGGTGTGAGCCCCGAGGTGTGGCTGGTCTCCGACCATGGCAACGCGGGCGCGTTTGCCGAAGGAGACGCGGAATCGTATCTCACCCCGGTGTCGCTTGACGCAGCGATTGCACGTGCGGGCATGGTGCGACGGGACACGGGAACCGTGACAAACCCTGACGAAGTCGCCGTGGTGACGATCGCGCTGGCGTCGATGGTGAACCTGTACTTTCCCGATCTCACGCGACGCCGAACGGTAGCGACTGAAGCGCTGCGCGAACCCGGTGTGACGCTCGCGACGTGGCTCGAGATCGGTGCCGATACGTCCGACCGACAGATCGTGATTCTCGGACGCGACAGCGCGGAGGCACATCTGCGCTGGCAGGACAGCAGCTATCAATACACCGCACTGCGCGGCAACCCGCTGCAACTGCCCGACTCGCTCATTGCGAGCAGCAGCTCACCGCGCTGGATCAGCGACAATGTGATGCGACGCGCCACGGCCGACGGGGCGTTCCCTGATGCGCCGCACCGGCTGGTGCAAAGCGCACGCAAGCAAGTGGAGAACGCGCCCGATCTCATTATCAATCTCGGCGATAGCTACGCGCACGCCGGTGACTTCGGACGCGTGGTGCGTATGGTACGCACGCACGGCTCGCTTTCCGCGCGCGCCTCACTCGGCATTGTCGCCAACACTTCACGAGCGCTGCCGCAGAACGTGCGCGCCAGCGAAGTGCTCCGTGTCATGGGCACCGATGCGCACGATCTGTATCCACACGCGGACGCGATGCACCCGTCCGACCCGTCGGCGCGCGCGCGCGCACACTCACGCACGCGCGCTGCTGTGTACACCGGACGCAGCGATCACTCCGTGGACGCCAACTTTCTCAGGCGCGCGCGTCCGGTTGTGCAGTCCATGCCGTGGTTCACGCTTGGCGCCATGCGCGATCTGTTCAGTGGTGTGTCGAGCGGCAGTGAAGAAGCGGAGAATCGCATAAGCGAAACTCGTGCGCTGCTCAAGGACGTTGATGTGCTCGCCGGCCTTACCTACGGCGTGGATACGCTCATCTCGCTCGCCGACTCGCTCGACGGCGTCCTCGAGGGCGACGCACTCGAGCTGAGACTCGCGGAAGCGGAACGCCGCCTTCGACGAGTGCCCGAGCTGGCGCCGCTGGCGTCGCTGCGTGCCTTGTGGACGAGTGACGACACAACGCCGGGTGGAGGTGCGCTGGTCCGACGCGCGACGATGGCCGCGTGGACGTTGCCGTACTTTCTGAACGCCGTGCTCGACGGACCGGAAACCGACAGCGTGCCGGATCCGCGCGACGCGACCTTTGCGTATCGGTGGCATTCGCGCGAGCGTGCCCGCGTTCGCGAAAGTCCGCTGCGTGTGCTCGAACAGCCGGTGCTCGCGGCCACCCTGTTTCGCGAAATCCTCGCTGAACGCACGTTGTGGCATCGCATCGAGCCGGAAGTGCCGCCGCTGTTCTATCCAACGTCCATTGCATCTGATGTTGCGGTGGTGCTTGTGCCCGGCATTTACGACGAGCTGTTCGACGGCGAGCTGTGGCAGCGTGGACTCAAGGCGGTGCACGACCGTCTCGGCGTGCGCACCTTCACCGTGCCGGTGGACGGCCGCTGCAGCGCCGAACACAACGCGCCCGTGTTGCGCAACGCATTGCGGGCAGACATGCAGCGCCGTCGCGCACGCGGCTACGGCTCATCGCGCTATCTGCTCATCGGCTACTCCAAGGGCGGCGTGGATGCCACCGAGATGCTTCGCGCCGATTCGGGGTTCGCACACGATCATGTGGCGGCACTCGTGACGATTGCCACGCCACACCTCGGATCACCTGTGGCCGAGCGTTCGCCATTGCCCGCGCCAGTGCTGCGATGGGCCGTGAAATCGCCAATGCCCGCCGTCTGCGACAGCGCGTCAGCCGCGTCATCGCTCTGGCCTGGCACTCGCGCGGCGTTCTGGGCCGAGCATGAAAATGAAGTCGCAACGCGCACCGCGTATTTCTCGCTCTCGTTCACGTCTGCCATGCATGACGCGCATCCGTTCATGAAGCTCACCAAGCGAGTGGGACAGTTCACGGAGGCGAACGATGGCGTGGTATCGCTTCGCTCGTCCCGCTTTCCGGCGGCTGTGCCTGCAATCGACCTCGGTCGCATCGACGCGGATCACATCGCGGGCATCACGGCGTCGTCGTTTCCACAGGAAGCGTTCATGGAATCGATCGTGCTGACGCTTGGTGAGCTTGGCGTGCTCCAGTCTTCACAACGCGGCGCCTGGCTCGACGCGCGCGTGAGGTGGCGCGAGCGCAACGCGCGTCGTGCAAGTGTGAATACGCGTGTGCCATCGTTCCCGAGTGCGCTGCGCGCACCGTCACCGCTGCCCGGCGGATCGACGGGATGGACGCCATCGGCCACGTTCCGCATGGGAGCCGCGTCATCGTTCGGAGATGTAGCGGTACCTCCCATGCAGCGCTCGCTGCACCCGGATGGCGTCTCTCTGCGCTGCGATCAAGCCGACATGCTTGGCTTTCGTCGCGAGTACGAGTTCCTGTACGACGCCGGCAACGGCGGACGCGAAGGCGATGCCCACGATGGCTTCGCGCTGCTGGCCCATCGTGAATCGCGGTCTGGCCGTGTGTGCCAGCTTGCGACTCGCGGCAGTGCGATCAAGATGACCACCGTCGCGCATCGATTCACGCTCAGCGACTTTGCCCAGCTGGCGATGCGTTTGCAGGTGGCCGACAACGTGCGTGCCGTCGATCCCGGACGGCGTCGCCACGGCGCCAACGATGCTGCGTTCAAGTTGTGGTTCGTGTTGCGCGACGTACGGGATACCACGTCGTCATCTGCAACGCGACTCTTCGGCTACACATGGAGCGCCCCCGATCGCGACGGCAACGAACTGCCCGAGGGCGCGCTGATCGAAGCGGTGTCGTCAAAGCGAAATCTCGTGGTCACTACACTGCCCGAAGCGTGGCTTGTCAATATCGGTGGCACGCGAGCGGACGGGGCATGGCAGACGATCACGCGCGACCTCGAGGCCGATGTGCGCCGCGCCTTTCCCGATGTGCCTCCGTCGGCGCATCAGGTGGTGGGCATCACGTTGCAGTCCGATTCCGACGAATCACGCGGATCGACACGCGTACTGCTGGACTACATCACCATCAAACCGCGGTGAGCGAGCGTGATCGCGCCGAACCGCGCGATCGCTACGGCAGCACGTTGTGTCGTACGCTGATCACTCCGGCGAGTTGGCACGGTAGCGCGCCAGCCACGCGCTGCTCCACGTGGAGAACTCCCCGCGACCGAGCGCGCGACGCGCACCGCTCATGATGCCGATCACGAACGCGGTATTGTGCAACGCCAGCAGACGCTGTCCGAGCGGTTCACTCGCCGTGAACAGGTGCCGCAGGTACGCGCGATCGTACTCCGTGCACGCTTCGCACGGACAGTCGGCCACGAGCGGACGCCGGTCGGTGCGATACGCCGCCTGCTTGATCTGCATCTTTCCGTCGGGCGTAAAAGCGGTGCCGTCACGTCCCATGCGATTCGGCGCCACGCAATCGAACAGGTCGACTCCGCGCGCCACCGCTTCCACCAGATCGTCGGGAAAGCCCACGCCCATGAGGTAGCGCGGCTTGTGCTTCGGTAGCAGCGGCTCGCAGACATCGATGGTGCGGTACGTGTCAGCCTTTGCTTCGCCGACGGAAAGCCCACCAACGGCGATGCCCGCCCAGTCGCCGCGATCGAGAATACCACGCACCGAAGCGCGTCGAAGCGCTTCGTGCACGCCGCCCTGCACGATGGGAAACAGTGCCTGAGGTGGCGCGAGTCGTTCGTCGTCAGGATGTGCGTCGGTAATTCCGTCCACAGCAGGAAGCACGAGGCCAGGCTCGCGTCCATCGCGTTCGATGCGTTCGAACTCCGTTCGGCATCGTTCGAGCCAACGCAGGCTGCGCTCCATGGCCGCTTGCGACGTTGCGTAATCACCGCCGCCTGCAATGAGCTCATCAAGCTGCATCATCACGTCCGCGCCCAGATTGCGCTCGATCTGCATAACGCGCTCGGGCGTGTATTCGTGCAGCGATCCGTCAAGATGACTGCGAAACTCGACGCCCTGCTCGCGCACCGTGCGCAGCTTCGCAAGCGAGAACACCTGAAAACCGCCCGAGTCAGTGAGCATCGGGCCCGACCAGCGCGTGAACTTGTGCAGTCCGCCCAGCGCGCGCACCATGCCATCGCCGGGGCGAAGGTACAGGTGATAGGCGTTCGAAAGCACCATGCGTCCTCCGGCGCGCGACACATCGTGCACCGAGAGGCCGCGCACTGCGCCGTGTGTGCCCACGGGCATGAACGCCGGAGTCTCCACCACGCCGTGCGGCGTGACGAAGGTGCCAAGTCGGGCGGACCCGGACTCGTGGGAGGTCTGGAAGGCGAAGTGCTCCTGAGGCATGCGGGAACGTAATGGGTGGTTGAGCGCGGCTGGATCGCACATCTTTCGATCATGACTTCGAACTGCGGCCCTGTCCGCTCCCCTCTCTCGTATCGCTCCGCGGCTGCATTGGCCGCGCTCCTCCCCTGTGCCGCGCTGGCAATCGGCACCTCGCATGGCGAAGCGCGACCGGTCTCGCTCGCGCGGTCCGTGAACGCGCCCCTCGCGAACGCGC
>JBGTFN010000573.1:0-2406 GCA_041747275.1 Gemmatimonadaceae bacterium
CACCGGTATACGTGAGCGCCACCGCGATGAAGACGCCCGAAATACTGAGGAATCGCAGCAGTTGCACGCCCAGCTGCACCACGACGGGATCATCCATGCCGAATACGCCGAGCAGCACGCGCGGAATGAAGAGATAGAGCAGTCCGATCGCCGCCGCTCCAAAGAACGCGATGCGTGCTGCCATAGGCGCAGCCTGCTCGGCGCGGTCTTGGTTGCCGGCGCCAAGGTTCTGACCCGCCACGGTCGCAACCGCGCCCATCAACCCGACCGAGGTCCACGTCACCAGACTGAACAGCTCAGTGTATGCCACCGCATACGCCGCCTGCGCCTGCGCGCTCAAAGCGAGCGATCCGATGAAGCCGAGCATGAGCACGCCACCGATGTTCATGGCAATGCCTTGAATGCCTGCCGGCAGACCGAAGCGGAACAGCGCACGAATGACCGACCAGTCGGGCGTCCACGGGCCGCCAGACGGAAAGCGCACAACCCACGAACCGCGCGAGAGCGCATAGAGCGCATAGATGGCCACGCTCCCAGTCGCGAGCACGGTGCCGATCGCCGCGCCTGTCGTGCCGAACGCGGGAATCGGACCGAGTCCGCGAATGAACACTACGTTGAGTGAAATGTTGAGCGCCGTGACCGCCGCGCCGATACGAAGTGGTGTGCGCGCGTCGCCGGCCGACCGCAGCGCACCTCCCAACATGAAGAAGATGAGCATGCCGAAGCTGAATCCGAACATGATGCGCAGGTAAGGAAGCGCTTCCCGCTGCACTTCCGGCGCCGCGTTCACCACATCGAGCAGCGTGGGCGCCAGGAAGTAACCCGCCGGTGCAAGCACGCCCACCGACAGCACAACCGCGGTGAGGAACGCCTGATACACCGTGCGATTCACCCTCTCCGTGTCGCCCGCGCCGGCAAAGCGAGCCACGAGCACGCTCATGCCGGTGAAGAGTGACGAGATGAACACCACCACCACGATGAAGAGCTGCAAGCTCACGCCGATGGCCGCGTTGCCCGTGTATCCCACGTAATGGCCGACCATGGCGTGATCCACCACGCCCTGCAGTCCGCCGATGATGTTCTGCAGCATCGTCGGCCACGCAATGCGCCAGACGGCCGGCAGCAGCGGGCCTTCGACGATGGAACGGTCGAATGTTTTCGCCGGCTTGCCCTGCGTTGGTGCCGGACGCGCGATGCTGCTCATGGGGACTGGTGGGGATGATTCGGGCGCCGGCCATCCATGCGCCGCTTCGGAAACTAGCCGCGGGTGCGACCGAAGATATGCCCCGGCCACTTCAGCCCGCCATCTCTTCCTTAGGTACCCTGTTCTTCGCGCAAAATCTGCGCGAAGTTTGGGAGGTCTGCCACCTGGCTCACCTTTACGCTTGCCAACTATCTCATGCGATGGACTCGAGGACACCGTAGTTCGAATGTCGAAGATCGGCGCGGGCTGGGCGGAGGTCGCGGCGGCGGTGGCGGTCTTCGCGTCGGCGTAGGCGGCATGATCGTGCTGCTGATCCTCAGCGTCGTCTTCAAGCGCGACTTTCTCAGCCTCGCCGGCGGGTCGGACGCGTCTGCCGGCCTCGCTCCAGGGATGGAAGCACCGCCCGCAAACATTTCGGCCGCCGAGGACAGTCTCACGCAGTTCGTGTCATACGTGCTTGATGACACGCAGGAGATGTGGACAGAGCTCTTTGCGGCGCAGGGTCAGCAATATCCGATGTCAACGCTCGTGCTCTATCGCTCGGCCACCGCAACGGCGTGTGGAACAGGACAGGCGGCGTCGGGACCGTTCTACTGCCCGGCCGACCAGAAAGTGTACATCGATCTGGATTTCTTCGACGATTTGCACCGCCGCTTTGGCGCGGCGGGCGATTTTGCGCAGGCATACGTGCTCGCGCACGAAATCGGGCATCACATCCAGACCATCACCGGCACATCGCAGCAGGTGCGTCAACTGCAATCGAACAATCCGCGTGCGGCGAACCAGCTTTCCGTGCTGCAGGAATTGCAGGCCGATTGCTACGCGGGCATCTGGGCAAACTCGGCGGCTCGTCGTAATCTGCTGGAAACGGGCGATGTGGAAGAGGGATTGGCTGCCGCTGCGGCCGTGGGTGATGATCGACTTCAGAGAGCAGCAGGCTCACGCGTGACGCCGGAAGGGTTCACGCACGGCACATCAGCACAGCGCATGGAATGGTTTCAGCGCGGATTGACTCGTGGCAGCGTGGACGCTTGTGACACGTTTGCCGACGTGAGATAACCACTCGCCAATCGCGCACCGGCGCGTACGTCATCACACTCCGTCCACACCTCGTGTCGCGCGCTTTCGGCGCGCCTTCTTCGCTGCCCGCGCGCGAGCCGCTGCTTCCGCTTCAGCCTCGACGCGTGCGATCTCGGCCTCGC
>JBGTFN010000574.1:0-3839 GCA_041747275.1 Gemmatimonadaceae bacterium
GATGGCCACGCCCACCCCCGCGCGCACTGCGACAGCGGGGCAGGCCGATGCCACTCCGAAACCCGCCGCCCCAACCACCGCACCACGTGCCGGTAGCGACGACGGTGGTCGCGGCGCAGACGTCGCCACTGTGAAAACGGACGGGATCGACTTTCCGTCGCCCGGGTACCTCAACAACATCACGCGGCAAATCCGGCTTCGCTTCTCACCTGATCGCCGGGATCCGCGTCCACTGCTCGCCGAAGTGAGTTTCCTGATCGATCGCGCGGGGCGGGTGAGTGACATCCGCGTCGAGCAGTCCAGCGGAGATCGTCGCTTCGATACCGAGGCGCGGTCGTCGATCGAGGCGTCGGGCAACCTGGGCGCATTCGGTCCGCTTCCTCCTGAATGGACAGACGATGTTTTGCGGGTCTACTTCACCTTCACTCCTCGAGGAGGGCGCTAGCGTGATGCACGCGCGTCCTCATCTACTCGTTCAGCGTGCTGCGATCTGCGCCGCTGTCGCGGTCGCCACGATCGCCACCTTGCTGTCGCCGCTCGCCACGCCCGCTCGCGCGCAGAACAGGCCGGCCGGTGTGAGTCTGACGCTCGAGTATGAGCCCGGGCGAAAGATCGCGATCATGGTGTTTCCGATCGGTGGCGCCGGCGGCGACTCGATCAAGACCATCATCGAGCGCGATCTCGACTACAGCGACCGATTCCAGGTTGTGCCTTCGATTTCGTCGCCGGCAGCCGGGCAGCCAATCAACTTCGCATTGGCCGCGACAGCGGGCGCTGCCGGCATCGTTCAGGGGCAGCTGCTGTCATCAGGCTGGTTGCGTGTCATGCTTCATGACGTCGCCGGCAAGAAGATCGTGCAACAGAACGACTTTCCCTTGCCCACATCGGTGAACACCGACAACTGGCGCATGGGCGTTCACCGGATTTCGGACCAGATCGAGCAGTGGATCACGGGCCAGCCGGGCATTGCCGCCACGCGCATCGCCTTCACCCGCGACGAGCGCGTGTGGGTGGTTGACAGCGATGGCGCCAATCCGCGACCGGTAACACCGCGAGGATTGTCGCCCAAATGGCATCCGTCCGGGCGGTACGTGGTCTACCACTCATTCGACGAAGACCGCATTCGACTGTACGTCACCGACGTCATCACAGGTGCGCAGCGGTCTCTTACCAATGAGAAAGGCGCGAATGATCTGACGCCAGCGATTTCGCCGGACGGGCGCTCCGTGGCCTTTAGCCGCAGCGTGGAAGCCACGGCAGGGCAGACGGATCTGTTCGTCATGCCGTTCGATGGTGGACGCGCGACGCGAATTTCGGTGGCGCGCGGCAGCATCAATCTGGCGCCGAGTTGGAGCCCGGACAGTCGGCGCCTGACCTTCAGTTCAGACCGCAGCGGGCGCAATGAGATATATATTGCTGATGCTGATGGAACGAATGTGTCCGTGCTCTCGGCAGATGCGTACGGTGAGCGGAATGTCCGGGCGGACCCGCGATGGTCTCCGGACGGCCGCTTCGTGGCGTTCTCGTCGGACGTGGGCGGAACGCAGCAGATCCTCACCCTCAATCTTCGTGATCGTTCGGTGGCGCGGCTCACCAGCGATGGTCGCAACCAGACGCCCGCGTGGGCACCTGACGGACGCCATGTGGCGTTCGCCTCGACACGCGGCGGTTCGGAGCAGTTGTGGATCGTCGACATCGAAAGCGGTCGCATGCGCCAGTTGACGCGCGGCAGCCGCGCCCGATTCGCCGACTGGTCACCGCGCCTCACGAGCACGCCGTAGTCGCAGCAAAATGTCTCGCTGTACCAAAGTGCCAAGTTTGACGAAGCAAGATCCTGATTCCGATTTATCCAACTGCAACCTCTGCTTAAACCCAGGAGAATCCCGATGACCCGTATCAATCGTCTGGCCGTATTACTCATCGCGCTCCCGCTGGCCGTCTCGGCCTGCAAGAAGAAGCCCGCCCCCGTCGTTCCCGAGCCGGCGCCGCAAGCACCGCCTGCGGTAGTCAATCAGCCGGTTGCGGCTCCCGTCGACAACAGCGCCGCAATCGCTGATTCGATTCGGCGTGCCACGGAAGCTGCACGGGCGACGATGCTTCAGACCATCTACTTCGACTACGACAGCGACGAGCTGCGCTCGGACGCGCGTGCCACTCTTGATGACAAGCTGCGCGTCCTGAACGCCAATCCACAGGCGCGCATTCGCATCGAAGGCCACACCGATGAACGCGGCAGCGATCAGTACAATCTCGCGCTCGGCCGTCGTCGTGCGGATCAGGCCAAGCGTTACCTCTCCGATCGTGGCATCGACGCGTCGCGCATCGAGACGATGAGCTTCGGTCGTGAGCGTCCTGCGGCCTCCGGATCGAATGAAGAGGCGTGGGCCCAGAATCGTCGCGGTGAGTTTGTGATCACCGCCGGCGGCAACGAGCTGCGCGCGCCGTGAACATCATCGGCGCGGTGTTCCGGCGTCAGCGGCACGGCGCCATGTGGCTGAGCCTTCCCGTGCTGCTGTTCGGCAGCACGGGCTGTTTTGCCACGCGCGGTGATGTGCGCGTGTTGCAGAGCGACATCAATACGGTTCGCACTGAATCGCAGCGCAGTGCGCAGGCACAGGCGCAGGCGCTCGCGGAAACCGCGCGTATCCTGCAAAACGTCACCGACTCGCTCGCACGGCTGTCGGCGCGGCAGCTCGCGTTTGAGGGAGATAGTCGCGGCCAGTACCGTCGTATCAACGAGCAGCTTATTCAGGTGCAGGAATTGCTTGGCCAGAGTGCGTCCAACATTCGCTCGTTGAGGGCGGAGATGGAGTCAGCGGCGCGTCTGTCGGGACTGTCGGGTATGCCGCCGGGTTCGATCCCGCCGGCCGGCACGACCACTCCGCCAACCGCAGGCGTCACGACGCCTCCGACTAGCGGCGCCGTGGTGCCCAACCCGGGTCTGCCCGGACCCAACCAGCTGTATCAGGATGGACTCGATCACTTCCGTCGCAGCAGCTACGAGTCGGCGCGCATTTCCTTCGGCGATCTGCTGTTGAACTATCCGGGTGCCGATATCGCATCGGAGGCGCAGTTCTGGATCGCCGAAACCTACGCCGCAGAGGGCAAACGTCCGGCCGCCGAGACCGCGTATGCGGCGGTAGTGAGCAAGTATCCTGAGTCCGATCGCGCTCCACAGGCGCTGTTCAAGCGTGCGCTCATGCTCATCGAGCAGGACAACGCAGCCGCGGCCAAGCCGCTGCTCGAGCAGGTGATCTCCCGGTACCCGCGGTCGGACGCCGCGAATCTCGCCAAGGAGCGGCTGGCGGCGATTCCCTGATACGGGACGCTCCAGTCGACGCAGCAATCGTGGCCTCCGACGCACCGAAGTCCTTGCAGGATGAAATGCCGTTCCTCGATCATCTCGAGGAGCTGCGTTGGCGACTGTTCAAGGTGCTCATCGCGCTCGCGGTGGGTTTTGTCATCGCCTTCGGACTGCTCTCCACCGAAACGCTCGGGCTCCTAAACTACCTGCAGCGACCGCTGCAGGAAACGATCTCGCAGCAACTCGTGTATACGAGTCCCACCGATCCGTTCAATGTGGTCATCTCGGCCTCGCTCGGACTCGGTCTCTTCATGGCCCTGCCGGTCATCTTCTACCAGATCTGGGCGTTCCTCGCGCCTGCGTTATACCAGAACGAGAAGCGCGTCGTCATTCCCGTCCTGGCTGGCGGAGCGGTGCTGTTCGGCTGCGGCGTTGCGCTTGCTTTCTATTTCGTCCTTCCCGTCACGCTCAAGTTTCTCGTGGGGTTCCAGACGGAGGCGTTCACGCCGATGCTCGAGGTCCGTCGCTACTTCGG
>JBGTFN010000575.1:0-6663 GCA_041747275.1 Gemmatimonadaceae bacterium
AGCCAGACGGACGACGCTCCGTGCTGTTCGCCGGCGCCGACGGGCCCCGCGCGATACCCGTGCGGCGCCTGCCGGCCCGCGAACCGGCCTTTGCCATGACCGTGCACAAGGCGCAGGGTTCGGAGTTCGACGAGGTGATGGTGCTGCTGCCGGCTCCGCCGTCCCCCATCCTCACGCGCGAACTGCTCTACACGGCGGTGTCCCGCGCGCGCACTCAGGTGACGATCGTGGGGCCACGCGACGCGATCGAGGCTGCGCACGGCACCCGGGTTCGTCGCGCCACGGGACTGCGAGCGCGTCTCGAACTGCAGACCAAGGTGTGACACGAGGGCCCGGCCGACATATCGCACCTGCCGCGACAGCATGGCATCATTCGGGATACGATCGTATCGGTCCGCCACGAGGCGGGCCCCTCCCGATGCTGGAGATCGCACTATGCCACGTCGAGCCTCGCGGCCCGCCGGTTCCAGATCAACGCGCCGACCGGGCACCAATGCCGCCAACACCGATGCGCTGCATACGCTCAAGGCGCTGCTCGCAAAGCGAGGAACCGACGCCGCCGAAGCCGCGCTCGATCGCTGGGTGGATGCGCTCAGCGAATCGCCGGAGACATTCGCGTCTTCTGCGGAGTACCTCGCGGCGGAATCGCCCGATGGTTTCTCGCGCGAGGAGCGATGGCTGCTGCTGTCCATCGCCGCGGAAGTGGTCGACGATCCCGTGCTCGGCGATGCATGCGACGAGCTCGAGGGGCGTATGGAAGTCGAGGCGAAGAACTGGCCGGGCTACAACGACGATGCACTCGACCACGAGCGGTTGAGCCAGGAATCGCCCATCTACCGCGCGCTGTCTGAGGCATGGTCCGGACTGCGCGCCGCAATCGAGGTCTCGTTCCTGCAGGACATCGGCATGCCGGACATGGCGCGTACGATGATCGATGATATCGGCAAGTGGGAACGCGCGCTGCGTGACGGAGAGGCGACGTTACTGGGCATTCCACGGATTGTGCTCACGGCAGACGACGATCCGTTTGGTATCTTGTTGCCATGACAGACATCGACACCAACCACGACGCGCTGGCTGCTCTACTCGAGGCCCACCACGATTTTCGTGTGCTGCGCCGCCTTGTCCCCACGACGCGCTTCATCGACGCGTCTCCCGAGCACCAGTTGCGTCAGGCGTTGGTCGTCGATGTCGAAACCACCGGCGTGGATCGCAGTACCGACGCGATCATCGAACTCGGTGTCGTTCGATTCAGCTACGATGCCATCAGTGGACAGCCGCTCGAAATTCTGGCCGCCGAATCGTTGCTCGAAGATCCGGGTCGTCCAATTCCCGCCGAAATTGTGCAACTCACCGGCATCACGGATGACATGGTGCGCGGACAACGTATCGACGATGCACGTGTGCAGTCGCTGCTCGATGGCGTTGGCATCGTGCTTGCGCACAACGCAGGCTTTGACCGTCCGTTCATCGAACGACGATTCCCCGCGTTCCGCGACGTGCACTGGGGCTGCACGCAACGCGACATCGACTGGCGCGCGCTCGGCGTAGGCTCGCACTCGCTCGAGTTCCTCGTCTACAAGCACCTCGGCGCATTCTTCGACGGCCATCGCGCGGTGGATGATTGCCGCGCCACACTCGCGCTGCTCGCCCGGCGTACGAAGGATGGCGTGCTGCCCATGGCGAAGTTGCTCGAGGCGTGTCGCACGCCGCGTGTGCGCGTGTGCGCGGTGCACAGTGCCTTCGACACGAAGGACGTGCTGCGCGGGCGCGGATATCGCTGGAGCGGGAACGACGGACTACCGCCCAAGACGTGGGTGCGGGAAATTGCCGAGTCGCTGCTCGAGGAAGAGCAGCTCTGGCTGCGCACCTCGGTGTACGTGAACGGCCGCGGTGAAGCGGCCATCGAGAAGGTCGACCTGCGGCGACGCTGGGCCTGAATCGCAGGCCTGACGCGCCCAACTGACGCGCACCGCCGACGGAGAGGGCCGACGCGCATTGCCGGCTGTGCGGGTCATCGTACCCTGTCAGCCACAGACGGGACTGGTGAGGTTACGGTCGCGCGACCGCATCCGGCGCGCAGATCACACGGCCCCCTTATGCTGCCACTCGCACCCGATCTCTGGACCATGCACGCCATGCTTGTGGGCCGAGTCTATGTCCTTGCGGACGTGGACGGGCTCACGGTCGTGGACACAGGTCCATGGGGACGCGACAGGCATCTGTTGCGCCAGCTCGCTTCGGCGGGCTTTGCACCCTCGGAGGTGAAGCGCGTCGTGCTCACGCACGATCACGCTGATCACACGGGCGGCCTCGACGCACTGCTGACAGCAACACGCGCGGAGCTCATCGTTTCCGCCGTCGTGGCCCATCGCCTCCATCAACGCACGCGCCAGCTCGCCGGCAGCGTGCAGGTCGTCACCGAAGGCATGGTGCGTCGCGATATTCTGGGCGGCGTGACCGTGCTCGACACGCCGGGACACAGACCCGGACACATCTCGCTCTGGCAACCGGAACGAGGACTCCTGATCGCCGGTGACGCGGTCATGACGGGTGCGCTGTCGCGAGTTGCGCCGCTGTTGGCGAATGATCGCAGTCAGCTCGCGCACGATCTCGACCGACTCTCGCGCCTCGCGCCGCAACTGGTGCTGCCAGGACATGGTCACGTGCTCCGGCGTGGCGCCGGCGTGTGGCTGGCCGCACGCGCCGCAGCAATTCGCGGCGCGCACTAGCACTACGACACCCGAAAACTCCCGGACGGCCGTTCCTGCGCCGAGTCCGGTGGCCAGACAATGTCCTCAACCTCGGCGTGCATCCACGCATCCGCGTGCAGGGGACGAGCAATCGGGAATGCATCAACCGCCGCAAACTCCTGTGTGACGCGTGTTGCTTCCACACTCTCCGCATCCGCCGCCGTCAATCCAACCGGCAATGCGATCACGAACCGCGCGCCGCGTCCCCTCGCTGCTTCCGTCACGTACGCCGTGCCGCCATGTCGCTCGGCGAGCGTTCGCACCACACTGAGCCCAAGTCCGCTTCCGCCCACGGTGCCGTCGGCCGGATTCAGCCGTTCAAACGGCTCCCAGATGCGCGGACGTTCGCTGGCCGGCACCCCCAAGCCCTGGTCGTCCACACGAAACTCGATCACGTGCTTGGCACCGCTGCCCAGTTCGAGCGTGACCGTCTGTCCCACCGGCCCATACTTGACCGCGTTGTCGAGCAGGTTGAGCAGCATCTGGCGAAGTGCGCCCGCATCCACGAACGCCAGGGCGGCAGACGGCAGGCGAGTGCGAATGGTCACCTGACGCGCTGCAGCCACGGGCAGGAACCCCTGAATCACATCACGTGCGAGCTGCGCGATATCGGTCACGTCACGCGCGAGCGGCAATCCGCGTCGCTCTGAACGCGCGAAGCGCAGGATGCTTTCTACAAGGTGACCAAGCCGCTCACTTTCGCGATTGATCACGCCGATCCATCGCCTGGCCTGTTCGGGCGACTTCGCGCGGTCGAGCAGCAGCGTTTCGCTGAACATGCGAATCTGCGTGAGCGGTGTGCGCAATTCGTGCGATACGGCAGACACGAACTCGTCCTGCGCCTGCACGAGTCGCTGCTGCTGACGGAGAAAGAGTGCTGCGCTCGACGCCAGCAGTGCCGCGAGCGCAAGCAGCCCCACCAGCAGCCAGCGTCCCGTCGTCGGCATTGCTTTGGCGAGTATGTCGTTGGCCGCATCGGCACGCAGCCTGACACCCACATCGATGCAACCGGGTGTGGTGCGATACGAGAAGAGTCCTGTCGTGCCCGACTGTGCGAACGCCGGTGTGTCGTAATTCGGGTGACGATAGCGCACCACGCCGCTGCAATCGGTGACCTCGAACGCGAGCAGCGCATTCAGGTCGGCCGGCAGCGGGGTCTGCACCACCTCTTGGTTCGCCGTGATCTGAAAGCCGAGGGATCTCGTCGACTTCACCGGCCACGGCACGCCACCGAATGTCGGTGGCAACAGCTCGATGGACTCGAGCACATTGGCCGCGAGCAACGGCAGGGAATCGCCGCCTGCACCGGCTGGGTTGCGCGCAAAGACATCGGGAGCACGAAGGCGCAATTGCTCAGCGAATTGGCGCCCGGCGAACATCACCTGCGCGCCCAGCGCCTGCTGCATGCCGTCGCGCTGCGATTGCCACGAGCGAATGGTCGCGACTACCGCAACACCCACGACCAGCACCGTGCCCACGAGCGCGGCGACGGCAAAATGCGCTGCACGATGCCGCGGACCGTTCACGCCGATCCTGGCTGGTCAGGTGGCCAGCGTGGACAGACCGCCGCCGTGAACAAGCGCGGCCACACGCGCACGCGAACTGACGTCGAGCTTTTCGAGCACCTGCTCCACATGGTTGCGCGCGGTGAAACGCGAGATGCCGAGCTGTTGCGCGATTTCCTCGTTCGTGAGTCCATCTGCGACCAACCGCGCCACGCTTGCCTGCCGCGGCGTCAGCTCGAAGCGCTTGGACAGCATCTGTTCGACCTCGGCGGGCTCGCGCGGCGCGTTCACGACCGCTGCGGCCACAGGTCGTTCGGCCGATGTGTCCGCTCGTCCCGCGACCAATGCGCGCCGAAGCTGCGCGTTGACGCGCGCAAGCAATTCCATGGTGCCGAACGGCTTGGTGACATAGTCGTCGGCGCCGAGTCGGAACCCCTGCAGCTTGTCGGCCTCCGCGCCGCGTGCCGAAAGGATCAGCACGGGACACCAGCAGCCGGCGTCACGCACCTGTTGCAGCACCCCGAATCCGTCGAGCCCGGGCAGGCCGAGGTCGAGGATGACCAGGTCGGGCACCCGGCGCTTGATCGCCATGACGGCGTGGCGTCCGTCACGGGCAATATCGACTTCGTGTCCTTCGATCTCGAGGTTCGCCTGCAGTCCTTCAGCGATGTCGAGATGGTCTTCGACTACCAGGATATGGGCCATGCTGGCAACCTAGCGATTCCGGGCGGCGCGTCGACGGGTCAGGCGACCCGGTTGGCGTCCGCGTCAGTCATCGGTGAGAAAGACACTGAGCAGGCCGCTCACCACGCTCACGATCAGCGCACCGATGAGCGCGGGAAGAAATCCTGCCACCGTGAACTTGATGCCGAGCGAGCTCGCCAGCCAGCCGGTGAGCATCAGCAGCAGCGCGTTGATCACGAAGGTGAACAGTCCGAGCGTGAGCACCTGCACCGGAAGCGAGAGCACCACGAGTACCGGCTTGATGAAGGCGTTCACCACGCCGAACACGAGCGCGACGCCAACAAGCCCGGGCCACGATCCCAGGTAGTCGATGCCGACAATGAGATATGACGCGACCCACAGCGCGGCAGAGTTTGCGATCAGTCGACCAATGATGTTCATGAGGTGTGCAGAGGGGCGTTCACCCGGCTCAGCCGGCTCCAGCGCGACGTAGGCACAGGGGAGGGTAGCAATAGATTGAACGGATCGAAAGATGGCGAACCCTGCTGAAGTCTCCAGACCGCACAAGACCGTCAATCGCCTGCGCCCGGTCCAGCGCCTGCGAATGCCGCGGAGTCTGCAAGCCGACCGTGTGTGGGCGTTCGCGCGTACGCTGGAGCGGGGCGTCCGGAACGAGGCCTTTCGCGAACTCGTGCAGCAGATCGACGGTTCGCCATGGCATGCGTTTGAACGGGTGAGTGTCTACCACGACGGTGCCGAGACGTTCGCTGCCATCGGCACTGCGATCGAAGGCGCTCGACGCGAAGTGCTCGTGGAGATGTACATCCTGCGGGACGACCGAGTGGGCATGAAGTTGCAGCGCGTGCTGAGCGACGCGGCCGCCCGCGGAGTGCGTGTGTGCGTACTGGCCGACTCGGTGGGCTCGTTCGGCACCTCACGCAAGTTCTGGAAGCGACTCGAAGCGGATGGAATTGCGGTTCGCATGTTTCATCCGTGGTGGCACTCGCCGCTGCACGCATGGCGCAGAGATCACCGCAAGATCATCGTGATCGATCGCGAGCCGACGTTCACCGGCGGCATGAACGTCGGCGACGAGTACGGCTCGTCGCTGCGCAAGCCGCGCGGCGGCGTGGCCTTCCGCGACACTTTCATCGGAGTGGACGGCTCGGTCGCACCCGAGATGGCGTACACATTTGCCGACGGCTGGGCGCGCGCCGGCGGTGAGCCGCTCATCGGTGTCGAGCCGGACCGGCGTCCGCAGACGCGCTCCCCAGCCAGCGGTGAGGATCCGGCCGCGCTCATTCTCGATGCAAGGCCGGGTCGCGGACAACCCGAAACCATCGCGGTGCGTCTCTTCGAGTACGAACGCTGTGTGCTGCACGCGAAAACCATGCTCGCCGACGATCATCTCACGGTGATCGGCTCGGCGAATCTCGATTTCCGCTCGCTGTGGTTCAACGCCGAGTGCAATCTGCTCGTCTCCGACGACGCCACGGCCGCCGCGCTGCGGGAGCACTTCGAGGCGGATCTCGAAGCGGCTCGCGAGATCACCTGGTCCGAGTGGCAACACCGACCCTGGTACTCGCGGCTCGGCGACTGGTGTGCCCGCTGCCTGCGCGTCCTGCTCTGACGGCGACGAAATCCGAAGTCGCGGTGCGAGCCTGCTCATCATGGGCATCGGCCGACACAACCCGCTCGATCGCCTGTTCGGCCGCTACGGC
>JBGTFN010000576.1:0-7672 GCA_041747275.1 Gemmatimonadaceae bacterium
CGTCGCCTGACGACCTTGCGCGGCCGCGACTGCGGCCTGCACGGAACGCTGACGTGAGCCGACGGCAATCGGAGAGCGCATGTCGCGCACACGAATGCTTGCGACCTCCGTGGCCGACAGACCGTTCAGTGCGACTGTGGCCGCGAAGCTGCGGGTATCGTCGGAAAGGTGATCAATGCGCGGTGCAGCGGCGAGTTTGGATGCCAGCACGCGTCCTGTCGCATCGAGCAACTCGATGTTGACCGCTCGCTCGCCGTCACGCACCGGCTCCTCTGCACCCCCGTTGCCACCCAGCACGAACGCCGGTTCGACCTGCACACCGCTGCCCGTGATGCTGCCCCAGACGAGCAGTCGTTCCGAGGAGCTGATACCGGCGGTGCTGTTCGACGATGCGCTGGCCGTCCCCGACTCAGCCGGTGCAAGCAGCGCACTGCTCGACGACGAGCGATACTCGAACATGCGCGTCCAGTTGTATGCGCTGATCCACTGGTTGCCGCAATAGCCCATCAGGTCGGTGGCAGTCGGTGAGACGAGCGTGTTGCTCGTCGCGTTCCACCCCCACGAACCGATGATGCCGCCGGCGTGAGGGAAACTGTTGTCCGAACTCCCGACGCTGCCGCAGGGCGCATGAGAACGGCCCATGTTGTGACCCCATTCGTGCGCTGCTACGCGCGCACCACTCGGCAGATAATCCCATCCGACTGCTGTACGACCCGGCACGTAGCCATAGCCCGCGATCCCGCTCGAATAGTTCACACGAACGATGCCATACCAGTATTCCCCGGCCACACCTTCGGCGGCACGAAGCGCGTTCATCTCGCTGAGCAGTCGCGTCCACGCGCTGTTGCGGTCGCCGGACAATAGGGTGTCGACACTCGATGTGAACGTCGCGCGCACACGCGATTCCACTGCCTCGACGGGCAGCAGCTGGCGCGCCACCTCGAGGTAATCGTTCTTGTTGTTCTCCGTGACGCCACCAGTGAGGCCCAAGGGCGCATTGGTCACCGGTACGAACACGACGCGCCACGGGTTCATGCGCGTCACATTCACTGCGCGCGGCTTGCCGCCGCGGGGCCACACGTTGTCATCCGGGTCGCCGTCCACTGCTACGGTGCGGTCGGGATCAGCCTGCACCAGAAGGCTGAGTCCGGGCACGATCAGCGAGCCGGGCACGCGCACGTTCCAGCTGCGCCCGAGCACACCTTCGCTGAGTGCGGTGTCGATGCTCGCGGAACCGTAGGCGATCGTCAACGTCTCGAGCGGCGTGCCGTTCGCGAAGAGCGTCACGCGCATGGGCGGGCGCCAATCGTTTACATCCGTCGCGCGGGCGAACACACGAAGCAGCGCATCACGTCCGGCGACGAGCGGTGTGTTGCCGTCGAAGGTCTGCACGGCCTGCGTGAGATAGGCGCCTTCTACCGAAAAGTTGGCGACGACGGGTTCGGACACAAACGGAATTGTCGCTTCGGCAAGCGCGCCGAGCGCAACCTGCACAACGGTCGGCGAGACGGCGGGGGAGTAGCGCAATCCGCTGGCCGTGCCGGAAGTCGCCGTTACCTGCCAGGTACCCGGCGGCACGTCGGGAATGGTGCCCGGCCCAACCCGCGAGAAAGTTCGGGTTCCATTGCTGACAGTGATCGTCGGCGCGACGAGCGCCGACAGTCCGGGCGCGGAGACGTTGAGCGCGCCGCTTGCCACGGTGAACGGGAAGCTCACCGTGACCGAGTCTCCGGGCAGCACCGTGCGCTGGATGCTGGGCGTTGTGGGCTCCCACCAGAAGTTGCCGGCACTGAGCGGCTCACCGGCGACCGTCCAAGTACCAACTATCGACGTCGTGAAAGGCGTGCCCGTAGTCGCAGCGTACAGGCCACCGTCCGGCGCGTTGAGGCGCAGCACAGCCACCGCGCCCGTCGGAAGGCCTTCGGCAGTCGTCAGGAAGACGGCCGGCGCCGCGGCGTACGACACACTCTGCGACACCGTTTGACCGCCGCGAATCGTGGCGGAGTACGAGGCGTTCGTCGACACGTAGCGTCCAACACCCGCCGCCGACGGTTGGCCGGGCGTGATCGTGACAACGCCGGGCTGCAGATTCCGCACCGTGTCGGTGCCGGACACGACGCGCGTGCCACCAGAGCCCGCGATCGTGAACGTCGGCTTGATCGCAGCCGGAAGGCCGCTCGTGGTCAGCGCCAAGCTGCCCGTGTTGAACGAGTCAGGCGAAGTGCTGTCGCCGCCGCCGCATGCCACGGCCGCGACAAGGCCGCAAACCACCAGCAGTCGCGGCGCAAAGCGCGTCAGGGCGCTTGCCACATACGCCCGTCCAGCCCGCCGCTCACTCGACCGATACATGTCTACTCACTTCTCAGGGAACCGGTCCCGCTGACCCTGCGGTCGTACAGGATACGGACATATGCTGGGATATCCTAACCTGCCGGCCCCCGACGCGTTCCGTCAATACGGAAAACTGCCAATTCGGGACGCTAGTAGAGCATCAGGAACGGATTCTCCAGCAGATGCCTGAGTGTCTGAAGGAATCGCGCACCGACAGCGCCGTCGATCACCCGGTGATCGCAGCTCATCGTGACGCGCATGCGCTGCCGCGGCACGAACGCGCCATCCACCCACACCGGCTTGGTCTCGCTCGAACCGATGGCGAGAATGCCGACTTCCGGCGGATTGATGATCGCCGTGAACTGATCGATGCCGAACATGCCGAGGTTACTCACCGAGAACGTCGAGCCGGTGTACTCCTCGGGCTTGAGCTTGCGTTCGCGCGCGCGGCCTGCAAGTTCGCGCGCCTCGCGTCCGATCTCGCCGAGTCCTTTGCGATCTGCATCACGAATGACGGGCACGATCAGTCCGTCGTCCGTGGCGACGGCCATACCGAGGTGCACGCGCGCGTGATAGCGAATGCTGTCACCGAGCCAGTGGGCGTTGCATTCAGGATGCTTGGAAAGTGCGACGGCGGTGGCCTTCATGATGATGTCGTTCACCGACACCTTGAACGCATCGCCGGCGCCGGCCATCTGCGTGCGCAGGTCGGCAACCGTGGTCATGTCGATTTCCGACGTCAGGTAGAACGTCGGCACCGGACCGATGGACTCGCTCAGACGCCGCGCGATCGTCTTTCGCATCTGCGTGAGCGTCACGTCTTTCGTGTCGCCATCGATCTGCATCGCCGGCGAGATCGGGATGGCGGGCGGCTTGCCAGCCGACTTGGCCGGCGGTGTAGAGGGTGTCGCACCCGGCCTGGCGCCTGCCGTTGCTGTTGACGCTGCGGCCGGCGCACTCGACGCGGCGACGGGCTGGCTGGCCGCCGCTTCCACATCGCGGCGTACAACGCGTCCACCGGGGCCGCTTCCACGCAGGGTGCTGAGCGACACGCCTTGCTCACTTGCCATGCGTCGCGCGAGCGGCGAGGCCTTCACGCGTTCACCGCTTTCAGTGTCGCTTGACGCGCTTGCTGCTTCGCTACCGGATGCGGGTGATGCGCTCGCATCGCTCGGCGGGGCCGATGCCGGTTGTGTCTTCGAACCGGCCTCTGCGCCCGGATCCGTAACTTCTTCTGTATCCGACTTCGCATCGGACTTGGCGTCGTTCTTTGCCTTCGACTTGGCGTCGTCCGGTTCGTCCGACTTGGACGCATCCGTCGTGTCAGCCTTCGCCGCATCGCCAGCATCGCCAGCATCGCCAGCATCGCTGAGCATCGCGCTGATGTCTTCGTCGGCACCGGCAATGATGCCGATCAGCTGACCCACTGGCGCTGTGGCATCGTCGCCGATGAGTCGCTTGCGCAGCACGCCTTCGCCGCGCGCGACGAGTTCCATGATTGCCTTGTCGGTCTCGACTTCGGCGAGCACGTCACCCGATGCGATTGCATCGCCTTCATTCTTGAGCCACTTCGCCAGACGCCCTTCTTCCATTGTCGGCGAGAGCGCCTCCATCATCACTTTCGTTGCCATGATCGCGCCCGGGTCAGTCGTCGATGTACATAACTTGCTTCACGGCCGCGATCGTCTTCGGGACGTCCGGCTTGGCGGCCTTCTCGATCGCCTTGGCGTACGGCATCGGCGTGTCGGCCTGATGCACGCGCAGCACGGGAGCGTCGAGATAGTCGAAGCAGTGGCGCTGCACATAGTCCACCACCTGCGCGCCAACGCCACACACTTCCCAACCTTCCTCGACCACGACTGCGCGGTTGGTCTTCTTCACCGACGCCACGATCGCGTCGACATCCATGGGACGCACGGTGCGCAGGTCCACCACTTCGCAGCGAATGCCCTGCTTGGCGAGTTCGTCCGCGGCCTGCAGCGCCACGAGCACCATCTTGCCGTGCGTCACCAGCGTACAATGATCGCCTTCGCGCTTGATGTCGGCCTTGCCGATGGGAACCACATACTCCTCGTCGGGGACTTCGCCCTTGGTGTTGTACAGCATTTCGCCTTCGAGGAAGCACACCGGATTGTCATCACGGATGGCCGCCTTGAGCAGTCCCTTCGCATCGTAGGGCGTGCCTGGCACCACGACCTTGAGGCCGGGAATATGCGCGAGCCACGATTCCCACGCCTGCGAATGCTGCGCCGCAAGCTGCAGCGCCGAACCGTTCGGTCCGCGAAACACCATCGGCATCGGAAACTGGCCGTTCGTCATGTACAACATCTTGGCAGCCGCGTTCACGACCTGGTCGAGTGCGAGCAGCGCAAAGTTCCACGTCATGAACTCGATGATGGGACGAAGACCAACCATCGCCGCGCCCACGCCAACGCCCGCGAAGCCGAGTTCGGTGATCGGCGTGTCCACCACGCGCATTTCGCCGAACTCCTGCAGCAATCCCTTGGACACCTTGTATGCGCCCTGATACACCGCGACTTCCTCGCCCATGAGGAACACACGGTCGTCGCGCGACATCTCTTCACGGAGCGCCTGATTCAGCGCTTCACGATACGTAATGACAGGCATGTGTTGATCAGTCCGAAGTGGTGTCGACGAGCACGTGCTCGAAGAGTGCATCAAGCGCGGGTTCCGGACTGGCCTCGGCGAAGTCGATCGAGTCCTGCACGATGGCCTTGATCTCCTCGTCCATCGCGTTCCAGTCGTCGTCGGTGAAATCGCCGTCTTCCTGCATGCGTGAGCGCAGCAGCACGATGGGATCGCGCTTGAGATACTTCTCCAGCTCCTCCTTCGTGCGATACGTGCCGCTCACGGCGTCCGACATGGAATGGCCCATGAAACGGTAGGTGCGAAGTTCGAGCAGCGTGGGCATCGACTCGGCGCGCGCGCGCGCGATCGCCGTTTCGGCTGCCTCGCGCACTGCGAACACATCCTGTCCGTCCACAACATCGCGTGGCATGTCGTACGACGCACCGCGCTTGTAGATGTCGTTGATCGCTGACGCGCGTTCCACCGCTGTTCCCATGCCGTAGCGATTGTTCTCGATGACGAACAGGCACGGAAGCTTCCACAGCGCCGCCATGTTGAGCGCTTCGTGAAACGCGCCGTTGTTCACCGCTGCTTCGCCCATGAAGCACACGATCACCTGGTCACCGCCGCGATACTTGATCGCGAAACCGACGCCGGCGGCAATCGGAATGTGCCCGCCGACAATGCCGTGTCCGCCGAGAAAGCCGAGCGACTTGTCGAACAGATGCATCGAGCCGCCCTTGCCACCTACACATCCGTCCACGCGTCCAAACAGTTCGGCCATGACCGCACGCGGCGTCATGCCCCGCGCGAGCGCCTGCCCGTGATCACGGTAGGTGGTGATGACGTAGTCGTCGTCGCGCAGCAGCGAGATGAAGCCGGTGCTGACTGCTTCCTGTCCGATGTACAGGTGACAGAAACCGCCGATGCGACCAATCGCATACATCTCGGCTGTGCGCTCCTCGAATCGGCGCTGCAGCAGCATGGAGTACAGCAGTTCGCGATGCAGTGCCTTGCGATCTTCGGGCGACGCCGCTGACTTCGACATGGCGCTGTCGTCAGCGCTTGCTTTCGCGTCTGCTTTCGCGTCTGCTTTCGCGTCTGCTTTCGCGTCTGCTTTGGCGTCAGACGACGATCGGCGTGCCTTGGGCTTTGTGGTGCTCATGTGCGTAGGGGAGTGGGCGAGTGCACGCCGTCTTGAGGGTTGCGAAGGCGACGTGCGTTTGCGTTAGACGCCGGCGGCCTGGACCTGCTCCCAGGCGTGGTAGCTCGAGCGCACCAGCGGTCCGCTCTCCACATGTCGAAAGCCCATGTTCATGCCGATTGTTCGGAACCAGGCGAACTCGTCGGGCGTGACGAAGCGGTCGAGTGCAATGTGCCCGTCGGACGGACGCAGGTACTGGCCGAGCGTGAGGATATCGACGTCGACCGCACGCAGGTCCTTCATCACTTCGACGACTTCTTCATTGGTCTCGCCCATGCCAAGGATGATGCCGGTCTTGGTGGGAATATCCGGCGCGATACGCTTGGCGGTGCGGAAGATGTTCATGACGCGTTCGTAGCGTCCGCCGGGACGCGCCTTCTTGTACAGTCGCGGCACGGTCTCGGTGTTGTGATTGTAGATCTCCGGACGCGCCTCGAGTACAGCGCGAATGGAATCTTCATTGCCCTGAAAGTCCGGCACGAGCACCTCGACGGAGCAGCCGGGCAGGCGCGCGTGAATCTGCCGGATGGTTTCGGCAAAGATGTACGCGCCGAAATCGGGCAGGTCGTCACGATCAACCGATGTGATGACGGCGTGCTGCAAGCCGAGCTTGGCGACCGCTTCCCCAACACGCGATGGCTCGGCGATGTCGTACGCAGGCGGGCGTCCGTGCGAGACGGCACAATAGGCGCAATTGCGCGTGCAGACGTCGCCCAGAATCATGAAGGTGGCCGTGCCGTGCTCCCAGCATTCTCCGATGTTCGGGCAATGCGCTTCCTGACAGACGGTGTGGAGATTCATCTCCTTCATCATCTGCGTGAGTCGCAGGTAGGTAGGCCCGCCGGGCGCCTTGACCTTGAGCCACGACGGCTTTCGCTCCGGAAGCGGATCCCGGCGATGTCGGCCCATGATCTGGTAGAGCTGCTCGGCCATGCAAAAACTCAGGGAATGAGGTTTCTATGCGCCGAAACACGACGCGAGGGCAAGGTAGTGCGGGGGACAGACGCCAGCCAGACGGCGTAACCTTTAAATTGCGTCATGGAAGTTAGGCCCGGCACGGGCCAACACGAAACCCCGCTTTCGCCAGACGCGTAGGGAGGACAATCGCAGGCTACCGTTGGCAAATCGTCTCATTTTCGGAGGACTCGGAACATGCTGCGCACCATCTTCGCGGTCGGCGCTCTCGCGCTACTTGGACTCGTGGCGTTGAAGCTGGTCTTCGGCCTCATGGGGCCATTGGTGACGCTGCTCTTCTGGGTCGCCGGTCTGGCGCTCAAAGTCGCCGTGCTCGGATTGGTGGGTTACATCGCGATCCGCCTGATCAGTCCGTCCACCGCCCAGCGTCTCAAGGACCGCTGGAGCTGACAGACAGCTGTCAGGGGTCGCTTCGCTCGGCTTCCTCGGAACCGTCGCGGCGGCCTTCGGGGCGGTGCTCATCGCGGCCCTCGTTACCCTCGCTGCTGCTCTCACCGCCGCCCTCACCGTTTCCCTCACCATTTCCATCACCATTTCCGTCACGGCGACGCGCCCCGCCGCGACGGCCGCGAC
>JBGTFN010000577.1:0-4692 GCA_041747275.1 Gemmatimonadaceae bacterium
CTTCGCGCACACCGTGGATTGACGAGGTCGAGCGGAGCGACTCTTCCACGACGCGCACATCGGTCGACGTGCGCTCGCGCGCCGCGCGGGCCTGATCCAACGAACGCTCGGGGGTCGCGACAGCGGAGGCATCGGTCCGGCGACTCATCACCGACAGCAGCGCGCGCTCCGTGTCGACCGGGGCGTGCAGGTCGTCCCCAAGACGGATCGCCGCCTGCTCGAGCGCCGCAACAATTCGGGCGTCGTCGGGATGGGCAGCTAGATAAGACGCGACAGTGTGTGCCTCTTCGGCGGAGCTTTCACCGGAGAGAAATCGGCCGATCGCCTCCCAACTGGGTGGCTCGGACGACGAGGGCGGGAGTGCAGAGTCGCGTAACATGATGACCAGACAACACGTGAGTCGCCACGTACCCTAGGCCTGACGGACGACAGGATGAGCACGATGTTAATGCGGACCCCGAGCGGGCGCGACCTCAGCTCGCTATGATTGCCTCGGCATGCCTCTACTTCTGGTCCCTGCATGAGCGATGATCGCGAGCTGCTGCGCCGTCTGGCTGCAGGAGATGACGAGGCGTATGCCACCGTGTTTCGGGTCTGGTACGCACCCATCGTACGGTTCGTGGATGCGATGCTGCGGCAGCGGGATGAGGCGGAGGAGGTGGCGCAAGAGGTGATGCTCGAGCTCTGGCAGCAGCGCACGCGACTCGATCCCGAGCGCCCGGTCCAGGCGTGGCTGTTTCGTGCGGCGCGCAATCGCACGTTGAATGTGCTGCGACACAAGAAGGTCGTGGATTCGACGGCACCGGTCGTCGCTGCTCTCACGCCCGAGCCGACGGCGTCGGACGAAGGGGCGACCGAGCAGGAGATGCAGGCCGCACTGCACGAAGCACTCTCCGAACTGCCGCCGCGCTGCCGGGAGGTGTTCACGCTCAGCCGGACGCACGGCATGCGCAATGCCGAGATCGCGGCGGCGCTGGGGGTCAGCGTGAAGGCGGTGGAGGCGCACGTGGCGCGAGCCTTGCGAACGCTGCGTGAGCACCTGCGTCCGTGGTTGCCGCCGGGAGATCGGCTATAGCGCACTGCCCCAACCTGCATTCTGCTCGATTGCGTGAGCTGGCCGACGTAGGGTTCGACCGGCATCGCGTGTTCTCTCCCCGAACACGTGGCGTTCGTCGTGCGGGATACCCCTGCACCGATCGCCGCCAAATCCGGAGTCAATATGCGCAAGATCTCGCGTACACTGAAAATGACGGCCGTCCTGACGCTCCTCGCCGGCGTCGCCGGCTGTTCCGACAATCCCACAAGCGCGAGCGATGAAGCCGCAGAAACTCTGCTCGCCGATGCGCTGGGCAGCACGCCCGTGGGCTTCAGCTCAACGGAGAACACGTACGCGGGCGCCGACAATGATACGTGGCGCCCACGCGCCCGTCGCCATTTGGGACGCGGCGGCCCGTTCGGATCAGCATTTGGTGCGGGTTTCATGGGCGGCGGCCTCGGCCCCGACTTTGCGACGGGCGACGGCTTTCGTGCTGGTCTTTCACGCGGCCCGTTCGGCGGCCCGTTTGGCGGCGGTCTTCGCGCCGCTGATTGCTCCTTCGACGCATCGCTCGGCCGCGCAGTCTGCACTCCTGCAACACCTCGGCCAGGACTCACCGTCGAGCGCTGGGTGATCTGGACTGACGTGAACGGCGTTGTGCAGCGCGCACCGGATTCGACTACGGCGTCAATGCAGTCACACGCCGAAGTGTCTGGAACGGTGCCGATGCGCGACAGCGCCACGCGTACCGTCCGACATGTGAGCGATCGCCTGATGACCGGGTTGGAGAAGGGCAGCACGCAGCGTGTCGTGAACGGCACATCCAATGGTAGCGAGACCGTGAACGGCTTCGTGCCTGCAGGAGCTTTCGTGGCGCAGCGAGTCGTCGCCGATACCACGCGCGACCTGGTGATTCCCGTCTCCACCCAGGGGCGAACATATCCGATCAGCGGTACCATCATCCGCTCGTTGGAAGTGCAAGTCTCTGTTGCGGGCGGTGCAGCGGAAACGGCGCAGTGGCGTGAAGTGCTCACGTACGATGGCACGGATACCGCCGCACTCGTGATCACGCGGAATGGTGTGAGCAAGACGTGCACGGTCCCGCTTCCCAAGGGCAAGCCCGTCTGCTCGTAGCCTGTCGGCAAGAGAGCGTCGCATGTAAACCGTAGCGAATCGCGGTTCAAGCAACGAGTTTTCTGCATGCGACGCACTCTCTGCAAATCCAAGATACATCGTGCCACGATCACCGCGGCCGACCTCAACTACGTTGGCAGCTGCACCATCGATGAAGACCTGATGGATGCGGCTGATCTCGTAGCATATGAGAAGATTCAGGTTGTGAACGTGAACAACGGCTCTCGCATCGAGACCTACGTGATTACGGGCGAGCGCGGCGGCGGTACGATTCAGCTCAACGGCGCCGCAGCACGACATGGTGCGCCGGGCGACATCGTCATCATCATCGCTTATGGCGAGTACGAACAGCACGAGTGGACGCCGGAGTTCGCCCCGCGTGTGGTGTTCGTCGATGCAAAGAATGCGATCGTGAATCCGCAGCCTTAGGGACGGCGAGCGCTGCCGTAAAAGATCGCTCGAGACGAAGTACCGATCACTCTACGCATCGAACTTCGCGCGCCACAAATCCGCTGAAGCTGATCTCGTCGTAGCAGACGCACTTGCGGGAATTGCGCTGAGCGCGCGAGGCCCGATCGTGCCCTTCTGCCTGGTCGCCATGCGGCCTGGAGGTCTGCTCATGCTGCGTTCGCCCTGGTCCCTGCGCGTCGCGACACTCGCACTCTGCGTATTCACCGTTGCCTGCGAGGGCGAGACTGGTCCAACGGGTCCGCAAGGCGGGACCGGAGCGGCCGGTCCGCAGGGTCCGCAGGGCCCCGCCGGTCCCGGAGGTCCCGCCGGACAGCCTGGAGCGCCCGGTACGAACAATGGACGCATCATCTATGCGGTCGATTCCATGAACATGCTGCTCACGTTCGGTGCGCTGCGTCCCGATCAGGTGCAGCGTCGGGTGTCCATCTCCGGTTTGCAGCCGAGCGAGAAGGTGGAAGGCATCGATTTCGGTCCCGTGGACGGTCGGTTGTATGCGCTTGGCTCGTCGAGCCGCATCTACCGGCTGGACACGCTTAGCGGCGCAGCGACCGCGGTCAGCATGATGGCCTTCACGCCTGCGCTCGCGGGCACGCGCTTCGGCTTCGACTTCAATCCGGTGCCCAACCGGATTCGAGTGCACGGCAACCTCAACCAGAACCTGCGCCTCGTGCCGCAGCTTGGCGGCGCAACGGACGGCACGGTGGCTGTGGTTGACGGCGCGCTCGCGTATGCGCCAGGTGATGCCGGTGCCGGCATGACACCGACGATCGGCGGCACAGCGTACACCAACAGCGTTGCCGGTGCGATGAGCACAGTACTGTTTGCGATTGACTATGCGCGCGATGTTCTTGTCACGCTTGCCAATCCGAACGATGGCGTGGTCACGACAGTCGGCTCGATCGGTGTGAACACAACGGGTGATATCGGGTTCGACATCGCAGGCAACACCGGCACGGCCTATGCCACGCTCACGGTGGGAGGAGGATTTCCCGGTTCGACGTTGTACGTCGTGAATCTGGCGAGCGGCACGCTCTTTCCCGTTGGTGGCGTGGCTCACCTGACGCCGCTGCGCGGAATCGCAGTCGCGCCCTGAGTCGACTGCAGCAACACGACATCCGCGGAGATCGTGTGCACCGTCATGCCGAAGTGCTCGGCGATCCACGCAAACGTCTGATCACTGAAAAAGCACACATGCGTCGGATCGCGCACGTAGTGCCAGTCGGCGAAGGCGCTCGGCGTGGAGACGCGTTTGGTCATCACGCCGAGCCAGCCCTGCGGTTTGAGCACCGATAACAGGCGAGTAAGCACCGCCCCGGGCTCGGCGAGATGTTCGAACACTTCGCTGCTTGCGATGAAATCGTACCGCGCATCAAATACGCGCTCGTCCTTCGCAAAGAACGGATCGTAGTCGACGCACTGCACACCCGACTCGCGCAACATGGCCGACAAGGTCGGTCCGGGTCCGCATCCGAAGTCGAGCCCGGTTGCGCCGTCGTTCACGCGTGCGCGCAACGGTGTGAAGAGCCGCGAAAGGAACTGTCGATAGCCCGCGTCGGCGGGATCGTTCTCGTGTTGTTCGTAGACTGCGCGTTCGTCTTCGCGCGAGAGGTGAAATCGGCGCGGGACGAATACCAGCGCGCAGGCGTCGCATCGCCGGAATGTGCGACGCAGGCCGCTACCGGCTGGCACTACCTGCTCGTGGAAGTGCTGGGAGCGCGCACTGCTGCAGAGAGGACAGCGCGCGTCGTCGGACATTTCGCTCATACTCGTTTTGAACAGCGGGGATGGTGCGCGAATCCGCGCATCATCGGCGAGGGCGCGCTCGGAGGCAAGTCGGTACGCGCACGGCAGAGACGCGCACCGCACTCGACGCGAAGAAATGTGACATGCGCTGAACATTCACGTGCGCTCGCGCGTAGCTTTGGGTGTTCGCCCATCGTGAACTTCTTATGCCCCAGGACCGATGACGCATCGTCTCAACCTCGTTTTCTCGGCCGGCCTGCTGCTCGGCCTGTCCGCCTGCGCGATTGCGCCGGCACCGACGCCCGCGC
>JBGTFN010000578.1:0-7065 GCA_041747275.1 Gemmatimonadaceae bacterium
AGCAGCCTCGTCGGGTTGCACCGCGTCGTGCGCACCCATGGTGCGCGCCAGTTCGAGACGGCGCGGGTTCACGTCGGTCGCGATGATGCGCGCTGCGCCGGCGGCGCGACAGATGCCAACGGCGAATGCGCCGATCGGTCCGCATCCGGTGACGAGCACCACGGCACCGGGAATGTCGGCGGAGAGTGCGGTGTGGAACGCGTTGCCCATCGGGTCGTGAATGCCGCCGATCTCGTACGAGATCGCGTCGTCGAGATGCCAGACGTTGGTGGCGGGCATGGCGATGAACTCGGCGAAGCACCCGTCGCGGTCGACGCCGATGATCCGGGTGGACGGATCCACGTGCGCGTTACCCGTGCGCGAGAAAATGGAACGCTCGTCGACGATGTGGCCCTCGGCGGTGACGCGATCGCCGACAGCGACCGACTCCACCAGCTTGCCCACTTCGACGACATCGCCCGCGAACTCGTGCCCGACGACGAACGGTGCGCGGCAGCGTCCCTGTGCCCACGCATCCCACTCGTAGATGTGCACGTCGGTGCCGCACACGCCAGCACGACGAACGCGAATGAGCACTTCGTCGTCGCGGATCGACGGAACGGGAACGTCGGTGAGAACCAACCCAGGTGCGGCAGACGGCTTGACGAGCGCTTTCACGGTGGCGTTGCGATGGAGGACGAAGGGGGAGTGATGCGGCAGACAAACGCGCGCACACGTCAAAGCTCGCACGTCGTCCGGGTGGTTGGAAGGGTTCGCGAGTGGAGTGTGCACACGCCAACGCTCGCGTTTCGCGCTCATATTTCGCGCGCGTTCTTTATACGCACTATTGCGCGTTGTAAATGTCCACACGTATATTCGCGTCAATTCAACAACTTGCGCGCGCTGTCCACATGTTACGCGCGCGCTCACTGAACCCCGGTACTGCGTGGCAATCAACCGACGCGACTTTCTACAGGGCACGAGCGCTGCCGCCGCGGCGCTTGGACTGACGGTGAGCACACCGTCGCTGCTGTCGGCGACATCGTTCGCTGCACCGCGGGCAGTTCGTCCGGAGTCGTCGGGAGATGCGGTTTCCAAGGATCTGGTACTGCTCGCGCTCGATGCCGCGAAGTCTGCCGGCGCGACGTACGCCGACGCCCGGATCAGCCGCAACAACGTCCGCAATGTCAGCACCCGCGAGCAGCGCGTGCTCAACCTCGTGGACAATGAAACCTTCGGAATCGGCGTTCGCGTGCTGGTCGACGGTGCGTGGGGATTCGCCGCCACGCACGATCTCACGCGGGATGAAGTGACGCGCGTCGCACGGCAGGCGGTCTCGCAGGCGCGCGCCAATCGCTCCGCGCTACGCCGTCCCGTCACGCTCGCACCGGTCACGCCAACGCCCGACGGCACATGGCGCTCACCCGCGCGCATCGATCCGTTCGACGTCGCGATCGAAGAACAGGTCGGGTTGCTGCTGCAGGCCAACGAGGCCGCGCTCAAGGTGCTCAAGCCCGGCGGACAGGGCATGGGCTTCGTCAACTCATCCATGTTCTTCCTGCGCGAAGAGAAGACGCTTGGCACCACCGATGGCACGTTCACCGTGCAGACGATCTACCGCGCGCAGCCGAACATGACGTGCCAGGCGGTGAATGTGGCTGCTGGCGATTTCCAGTCACGGCAGTCCACCGACATCCAGCCGATGGGTCGCGGTTACGAGCACGTGCTCGACGCCAACCTGGTCGTGAACGCGGAGAAGTGGGCAACCGAGGCCATGGAAAAGCTCGGCGCGAAGTCCGTCGACGTCGGTCGCTACGACCTCGTGCTGCATCCGACGCACCTCTGGCTCACGATTCACGAATCGATCGCGCATCCCACCGAACTCGATCGCGCCCTTGGCTTCGAGGCCAACTACGCCGGCACCAGCTTCGTCGCGCCGCCGCAGGATGTGCTCGGCAAGCTGCGCTTCGGTCCGGAGTTCATGAACGTGCAGGCCGATCGCTCGCAGGAAGGTTCGCTCGGCGCGGTGGGCTGGGATGACGAGGGCGTCAAACCCGACGAATACCTGATCGTCAAGAACGGCGTCATGAACGATTACCAGACCACGCGCGAACAGGCGCCGTATCTCGAAGACTGGTATCGCTCGCAGGGCCGAGAGGTGCGCTCGCATGGCAACTCGTACGCGCAGAGCTGGGCTGATGTGCAGTTTCAACGCATGCCCAACGTCTCGCTGATGCCGGGCGAGCAGGATCTGTCGTGGGACGATCTCATCGCGGCCACTGATCGCGGCATTGCGATCGTCGGTGACGGTTCCTTCTCCATCGACCAGCAGCGCTACAACGCACAGTTCGGCGGTCAGCTGTTCTACGAGATTCGCGGCGGCAAGATCGTCGGCATGCTCAAGGACGTCGCGTATCAGATCCGCACGCCGGAGTTCTGGGGCGGCATGGATATGCTTGGCGGACGCAGCAGCTACGAACTCGGCGGCGCGTTCGGTGACGGCAAGGGTCAACCCGCGCAGTCAAACAGCGTCAGTCATGGCTGCCCGCCAACGCGTCATCGTCAGGTGAATGTGATCAACACAGGACGGCAGGGATGAGCGGGCCGCGCTCGCTCTTCTCGGCGGTCGCCGCACCGCATCTCACGCGAGACCAGGCGCGCGCGCTCACGCAGCGCGTGCTGGCGTTCTCGTCATCCGACGAAATGCGCGTGTCGGTGAGTTCAGGCTCATCGGCGAATACGCGCTTCGCGGTCAACCAGATCTCCACTGCCGGCGACAATACGAATGTGTCGGTGACGGTGCGTGCGATCTTCGGCAAGCAGGCGGGTAGTGCAACCACGAACCGGCTCGACGATGACTCGCTTCGTGCGCTCGTGCAGCGCGCCGAGTCACTCGCGCGTCTCGCGCCCGAAGATCCGGAGATGCTGCCGGAACTCGGTCCGCAGGAGTATCTCGACATTCCCGCATATGCGCGCACCACTGCCGAACTCGATCCGGCTGGCCGCGCACGCGCCGTGCAGAGCATCACCAATCCGGCGGTAGAAGCGGGACTCGTCGCTACAGGCTACCTCGAAACGAACGCCGGCTCCGTTGCGATTGCGACGTCGCGCGGCTTGTTCGCGTGGAGCGAGCAGACGTCTACCGCACTCACCACCACGGTGCGCACCACGGACGGCACCGGTTCCGGCTGGGCGGGCGCAACACATCACGACTGGACGCGCATCAATCCCGCAGAGCTTGGAGCACGCGCCATCGACAAGGCGCGTCGCTCGGTGAATCCGGTCGCGATCGAACCGGGTCGTTATACGGTGGTGCTGGAGCCAACGGCCGTCGGCAACCTCGTGCAGCTCATTGCAGGTGCGGCGCAGGCACGCTCGGCAGATGAGGGACGGTCATTCTTCTCCAAGCCTGGCGGCGGCACGAAGATCGGCATGAAGGTGGTCGACGAACGTGTCACGCTGCGCTCCGATCCACGTGATCCAGACGCCTTTGGCAACACGTTCAGCGGCGACGGTCTTCCCACTCAACCCATCACCTGGATCGAGAACGGCATCGTTCGCAATCTGGCCTACGACCGATTCTGGGCGCAGAAGCAGGGCGCGCAGCCGTCGGCATTTTCCGGTTCGCTGCGCATGATGGGCGGCGACTCCAGCATCGAAGAAATGATTGCGTCCACCGAGCGCGGTCTGCTCGTCACGCGTTTGTGGTACATCCGTCCCGTCGATCCGCGCACGATCCTGTACACGGGTCTCACGCGCGACGGCACGTTTCTCATCGAGAATGGTAAGGTGACACGCGCGGTGAAGAACCTGCGCTGGAACGAGTCACCGATCTTCATGCTCAACAATGTCGAGGCAATGGGCACGCCAGTGCGTGTCAGTGCCAGCGAAAGCGGCGGGCCCGGTCAGGCCGTGGTGGTCCCACCGCTCAAGGTTCGTGATTTCACGTTTACCTCTTTAAGCGACGCGGTCTGATTTTCGTGACGTCATGTCTTGTCATGACGTCCATCCGACAAGTGTTCGCAAGCTGTGCATGCAACTCGTTCGCGACGCGCATGTTCAGCGTATCACCCGCCGGGAGTTCGCTCCGAGTACGGATGGTGATACGTCGCTCGAGTCACCACCGGGGTTGACTCGGCACACCACCCTCCTCGTGAGGAGTATTTCAGATGTCACCAGCCAAGAAGGGCGCGCGCAAGAAGACGGCCAAGAAGGCCACGCGCAAGACGGCCAAGAAGGCCGCCCGCAAGACCGCCAAGAAGGGCGCGCGGAAGACTGCGAAGAAGGCCACGCGCAAGACCGCGAAGAAGGCCACTCGCAAGACCGCCAAGAAGGGCGCGCGCAAGATGGCCAAGAAAGGCGCACGCAAGACCGCCAAGAAAGGCGCCCGCAAGGTAGCCAAGAAAGGCGCACGCAAGACCGCCAAGAAGGCTGGCCGCAAGGTAGCCAAGAAGGGCGCGCGCAAGACCGCCAAGAAGGCCGGCCGGAAGGCTGCCAAGAAGGGCGCGAAGAAGACTGCCCGTCGCAAGACCACGCGTCAGCGCGCGGCGGCTGAAACTCCTGCCGCGCCGGATGCGGCGTAAGCCACAACCCGTCGCGGATCCCTCGGGATTCGTCGAACGCAAAGACGCCGGCATGTCTGCCGGCGTCTTTCGCGTTCATATCCGCAACTCCCGTCAGTTTCGTTGCCAACCACCGGCAACCGTAAACGGTTGACGACCAACCGTAAACCGCCCCCCCCCGAACCTCAGAAAAAAACCGCCCTCAGCGCCAAAGCACCGAGGACGGCTCCTTACGCACACTACGTCGAGCTCAAACCACTACGCCGACGCCACCGCCAGCACAGGCACGTCACTCGGCGTTTCCACATCGTCCGGCACCGGTCCCCACACAAACGCGAGAAACCGCGTCGTCGTCTCGGGTTCACCGCCATCCGCGATCACAATGCCCATCGGCTCTCGATCTGCCGACACGGCGTTCTTACGATTCAGTCGCATTGCACCATCCCCCACCGGATTCAGGAATCTGCGGCTGCAAACAGGGTGCTGCGAGCCGCGCTGAATACCATGGCAGTGCACGAGTCGTGCCGCATTCAGCCAAAGCTCTAATGCGCTGATAGCAAACAGCTTAGAGTGTGCCTGACTGAGCTGTATGCACCGGTTTCGTGTCACTCTGACACGTCACTACGAGGACAGCGCCGTGTCATTTCGACACGGCCACGCCTTACGCGACGGCTTCCTTCCGCGCCAAAAACGTTCGGCTACCGTTGTCCCGCGTACGCTCGAGCGAGACCCGCCAGCCACGATAGCGCGACTCGAGCTCCTCGATGGGAATGACAATCGCTTCGGTTGCCACCCGTTCGGCCTCCGTGCTGCCAGCGTCTGTGGCCGTTTCCACGAGATGCACGCCGCCTTCCGCCGTGGCCATCTGCAGCACGTTGATCACGCGTTCGCGATCAGCCGGAGAGAGGCTCGCCAGTGCCGCAGCACTGCATACCACCGCATGCAGTTCGACGTCCGGATTCCAGCCTGCGAGATCCGCGCAGTAGCCTCGCACACGATCGATCAGGCCCGCCTGCTGCGCCGCGGCGAGGATGCGCTGCATCGCGTCGGCCGCAGGGTCGAGCGCCGTGACGGCGCATCCGTTCGCGGCCAGGAAAAGCGCCTGTCCCTCGCGTGACGCACCAGCCACCAGCACATGACGCTCAGGAGAATGCTTGAGTTCGCGCACAAGGACAGCGTCAGGATCGAGGCCCCAATGTTCGGGCTGGCGATAGCGCTCGAGATCCTTGAGCCGACGGCGACGCCACGTGGAATAGCTCGGCAGGCGCAGGCGACGCGAAATGATGCGATCCACTTCCTGCCAGATCAGAATTTCGGTGAGCGCGACCTGCGCCTGTTCCGCCAGCGCTGAGACCGCTTCATCCCCGATCTTGAGGATGGCGCTTCGCGGGATCGAGTCCTTGTAGTCCTCGATCTCGCGTTCAACATAGAGCTCGTACTCGTACTTGAGCGACCGCGGATTCTGGAAGGGCATGCCCCGATGTGGATGAGTGTGGATAAATACTAGGTTGCAATGAAAAATACGCAATAGCAATCGATGCATTGCACGCACATTTCATTGCAACAACACGATGTTGTTCACATCAACCGCCGAAACACGTGCCTGAACTTCCAGAAGTCGAGCGTGCAACACATTTGCTGCGCGATGCCATCGAAGGGCAGGTGATCGCGCGCGTGAAGACGTTGCATCCGGCAGCGGCGCGCGCGCTGCCCGCCGCCGCTGCCCGGTCGCTCGCCGATCACCGCGTGGAACGCGTGGAGCGACGTGCCAAGTATCAGCTGATGCATCTCGATGACGGGCGCACCATCGAAGTCCACTTCAAGATGACGGGCGACTGGGCGATAGGCCCGTTGTCAGTCGAGCCGCCGGCGCTGGAACGTGTGCGCATCGAGACCGGACACGGATTACGCATCTCGCTCGTGGACGGCCGGGCGTTCGCGGTGCTGCGCGTGCACGCACCTGGCGCAGAGTTTCTGCCACCGCTCGGTCCCGAACCGATGGACGCCGCATTCACCGGCGATGCGCTACGGGAGGCACTGGCGGGAAAGCGAGGCCCGATCAAGCCTGCCTTGCTGGATCAGCGCGTCGTCGCAGGACTCGGCAACATCTATGCAGCGGAATCGCTGTGGGAGGCGGCCATCCATCCGAATGCACGCGCGAACAAGCTATCCCGGGTGCGAACAGCGCGTCTCGCTCAATCGGTTCGCGCAGTGCTCGAACGTGCCCCCGCCGCCCGTTACTATGGACGCCGACAAACCGAGGACGGACACGACTACGCGATCGGTGATGGCGGCGACGAGGGCTGGAACGTGTACGATCGCGAGGGACTGCCTTGTGCTCGCTGTGCGGCCCCGGTGCGTCGCACCACGCAGGCAGGTCGCAGCACGTACTACTGCGGCCGCTGTCAGCGCATCTAGTGGCCCGTAGTTGAGATGCGGGATGCAGTCGGCGCGTGGGGCATCGCGCGGCGCGGCGTTGCTCGTCGGGCCCGTAGCGCTGCTACGCGCCCTCCTCGCGCCTTGC
>JBGTFN010000579.1:0-8359 GCA_041747275.1 Gemmatimonadaceae bacterium
GGCATGAACGGCGGCGCATCGGACCCGCGCAAGGACGGCGCCGCCGTGTCGGAGTTGTTGCGGTCGGCGCCGTAGCCCGCTACCGGCCGTTCAAGGAGCCAATTATCGCATGACCTTCACGTCGACCACGTTCGAGACACCGTCGTTGTACGGCAGCCTGCATTCGCCATCGCCTCGGCACGTCTGGACCGCATAGATGATTCGCACGCGTCCGTCAAACGTGCCATACGGCTTTTTGGTGATTCCATCAAAGGCGTTTGGCCCGAGCAAGTCGAGCGTGTCGATTCTGGTCGCGCCCGGCAGCACCTGAAGTTGTCGGTCGTGCCCCACACACGCCCACGCACGATTGAAGATGGAGCCCCATGAACCAGCCTCGGCTCCTGCGTCGACAAGCGACACACCGTACATCGGTTTGGAGTCGGTTGGAAAGCAGTTCGCCAGGTACACCGGTACTGGTCTGCTGTTGGTGAATCGCACGATCACGCGGAAGCCGTACATCCGGTAGGCTCCCTCACCACCCTTGTAGATCGCAGTGTACGCCAGCGAGTCGGTCTGGAGCGGCTCACCGTCCCTGACTTTGGGCGGCAATGCAGACGGAAGCTCGGGCTCGGTGAGAAGCGTGCCGACATCATCGCCAGCCGAGCACGCCGCCACGCTGAGCAGCAGCGCGAGCGGCACAAGGGACGTGCGGATGAACAAGGCCCCAGAGCGTCGTGCGAGCGCGTCAGTCAACGTTCGAACCTTCCGGAGCTTGCCAGTCCAACGGCGTGATTGTGACGACATTGTCACGCGTTTCCACTCTCGTACCGTCTGCCTGTGTGCATGACGAACTTCCCAGTGTATTCACGGGCACCTCTCCTCGCGTCAGGAACCGAGCGCCTCGAGCAATCGGCGCATATGTGTCTTACCCATAACGCGGGCAGAACGCCCAGCTTGCCAGGTTGAATGCGGCAGCGGTCCGATCGAAGCTGCAGACATCTTTTAATGATGACATCTGCGCGAGACGGTCGCGGTACACAGACAGATCTGGAAGAAATCAGTCGCTAACCATGCGCGGCCGACACCTGATCCAGGTAGAAGACGTTGCCAGCGGGATCAGCGATCAGCGCCATAAACCCGCCCCACAGTTGCCTTGTGGGTGGCATGGTAAACTCAACGCCAATGCCAGACAGGCGAGCGTGTTCTGCCTCGAGATCGGTGACTTCCAGGCCGATGCCTGTATGCCGACCGACGATTTCTGGCTGATCCGGTCCCGGAACTGCGATACTGAGGCGAACCCCGCCGGCCGCGAACGACGCATAGTGGTGCTCGGGCGAGGAGAAATGCAGATCGAGTCCCAGCTTGTCACGATAGAACTCCGTGGCGCGGGCCAGATCGCTGACAAAGACGTTGACGTATGAGATGTGCATGATGCGTTCTCCTGCGCGGAAGGCTAGTAAACTGTTACTGATAAATGGCTAATGTTTACTCCTTGCACCATAGTCTTTTGAGACTTGACTGTTGATCAGGCCACAGGCTGATCTTGACCCGACGCGAAAATCGCAGTCGCTACATCGACGCATTGAGAAGTGCAGACAACGGAGAGCTCAAGCAACCGTATCTTGCAAGTAGCGCCCCCTCGGGGTCGACAACCTTCATCACTACATGAACCACTCACGACGCCTGCTGCAGCACTTTCTCGCCGCGATTGCCTATCGCACGCAGAAAGCGCTGCGCGGCGCGCCCGAGCACTTCGGAGACTTCCGCGCCGCTGTGAATGTGCGCACGCCTCATGAACTGCTGTGGCACATGACGGGCGTCATCGGTTACGCGCGCACAATGTTGCACGGCGGCGAGTTCGCACCGCCGCGCCTGCCTGCGCTCGCCGACGAGATCGCACGCTTCCATGAAACGCTTGCAGCGCTACGTGACGACCTCGGCAACGAGTCGCTTGATGCGACGATCAGCGACGCGCAATTCCTGCATGGGCCGCTCGCGGACGTCATGACGCACGCGGGGCAACTCGCGATGCTGCGCCGACTGGCCGGCTCACCGGTTCCGTCGGAGAACTTCATCTTCGCGGACGTCGAGGCCACGAACGTCGGCGCCGATCAACCGCCGCCGGCAGCACCTGACGACTGGTGGCGCCCCGATCAGCCACCGCTACCGCCCGCGCCTGACCCGCTCAACGCATGATCAGGCAGTTGAGTTGCTGGCGCGCTGGACACACTCACCGTCTATTATGCAGTCCGCTGCGCCTCCCACCACCGACGCATCCCATGAAGGCGAAAGAACGCGACGAACTGCTCGACACGCTGAAGACACGATTCGAAAATCACACGAAACGGCACAAGGACCTTGTCTGGGCCGACGTTGAAGCGAAGCTCAAAGGCAACACCGCCGCGCTGCGCTCGCTGCACGCGATGGAATCCAGCGGTGGCGAACCGGATGTGATCGCCTACGACAAAAAGGCTGCCCAGTACACATTTTGCGACTGCTCGGCCGAGAGTCCGGCGGGACGCCGCAGCCTGTGTTTCGACGGCGAAGCGCGCGACGCGCGGAAGCAGAACAAACCACAGGGCAGTGCCATCTGCATGGCCGACGACATGGGCATCGAACTGCTTGATGAAGACGGGTACCGTGCGCTGCAATCACTCGGCGAGTTCGATCTGAAGACCTCGAGCTGGGTGCAGACACCATCCGACATCCGAACGCTCGGCGGGGCGCTGTTCTGCGACCGGCGCTTTGGCAAGGTGTTCGTGTACCACAACGGCGCGCAGTCGTACTACGCGGCGCGCGGTTTTCGCGGCACGCTGTGTGTGTAAACATGAGCATTGGCTTGCGACCTCGGCGTGGCACACGATGAAAAAGTGATCGATACGCTTGCCTTCGTCGGCGTGCTGATCGCCGTGCTCTACCTGCTGTCGCTGGGTGTGGGCGCGATCGTGTCACCGGATCGCACGAAGCGCTTTCTCGGTACATTCGCGAGTTCGCCGCGCGTGCATTTCGCGGAATTGATGCTACGCATGCTGGCCGGAGCGTCGCTCGTACTGCGCGCGCCGATGATGCAACTGTCGGAGATGATTTCGGCCTTCGGCTGGATACTGATCGGCACGACGATCGTGCTGGCATTCGTGCCGTGGCAGCTGCACCATCGGTTCGCCGAATGGTCCGTGCCCAGGGCAACGCGACGCATGCCGCTGCTCGGCATCGCCTCGATAGCCGTTGGCGTGCTCCTGTGCGCGTCGCTGTTCATCCGTGCAGCTTGAGATGAGCACAGTCCCCCGTCACGCCGGCACCTTCACCGCCACCCTATTCCGCTATCCGGGCAAGGGCGGCTGGCATTTCGCCCCCGTGCCCGACCGGCTTGCCCCGCCGATCACGCATGGATGGGGAAGAACACCCGTCGTCGCGACGATGGACGGCGTCACCTGGACGACAAGCGTGTGGCGCGGCAAGGACGGGCGCACCCTGCTGGCGATTCCGGCCAAGGTGAGGGGCGGCAAGGGCGCCGGTGACACGGTGAGGGTCGAGCTCCGCTTCTCACTCTGAAGGCAAGCCCCGCGCGGGCGCAGTACTTTGTGCAACAAAGTACTTGGCAACGATCGCAACGTCCCCTACATTCTTGGCATCACGCTCGTCGTACCGGTCCCGCTTGCCTGCGGACGGTCGCGCCACGCCGATCCTCGAGACGCCCGCTGCCATGCAACTCGCCATTCGCGACCTGTCCAAGACCTACCCGAACGGCACCCGGGCGCTCAACGCCGTCTCGCTCGATATCCCGAAAGGCATGTTCGGCCTGCTCGGTCGGAACGGAGCCGGAAAGTCCACCCTGATGCGTATCATCGCGACGCTGCAGGACCCGGACGCCGGCACGATTCACCTGGGTGAGCTCGACGTAGTGCGCGACAAGCCCGCTGTGCGCGAGACGCTTGGCTACCTGCCGCAATCGTTCGGCTTTCACCCGAGGGCGAAGGCCGAGCGACTGCTCGAACACTTCGCTGTGCTCAAGGGCATCGCCGAGCCCGGAGTGCGGCGCGATGTCGTGGAGTCCTTGCTTCGGCAGACGAATCTCTGGGAGAAACGCCGCGAGCGCCTGGGCACATTCTCGGGTGGCATGCGCCAGCGTTTCGGTGTCGCGGTGGCACTGCTCGGCAATCCCAGGCTCATCATCGTGGACGAACCGACGGCGGGGTTGGATCCCGAGGAGCGTGTTCGCTTTCTCAACCTGCTGAGCGAAATCGGTGAGGACAGTGTGGTGATCCTCTCCACACACATCGTCGAGGATGTCGAGGAGCTGTGCAGTCGCATGGCCATCATCGATGGTGGCGAGATCCTGCTCGAGGCCGAGCCGATGAATGCGATCGATGCGCTACGCGAACGCATCTGGCGACGCACGGTGGCGCGTGCGGACTTGCCGACGATCGCGCAGGAAATGGCCGTCATTTCGACGAAACTGCTGGCGGGTCGCACGATCGTGCACGTGAAATCTGACGGTCCGCCAGGCCCGGACTTCGAACCCGTGGAGCCCGCGCTCGAAGACGTGTACTTCAGCGTGATGGCCGGGCACCATGGTCGTCGCGCGACTGGCGAGGTGTCCACATGAAGTTCATGGAAGTGCTCCGCTACGAACTCGAACACCGGCTGCGCAGTCCCTCCACATGGCTGTATGGAGGATTTCTCTTCCTGCTCTCCATGTGGATGTTCCTCGCCACAGCCGATGGCGGCATGGAGTCGTTCGCGAATGCTCCCGAACGGATTGCGGGTGGCGGGGCGATCGTCGGCGCCGTGGGCATGCTCGTCACCGCGGCACTCTTTGGTGATGCGGCAGTGCGTGACGTTTCGGTGGAAATGGATCCGCTGCTGTTTACATCGCCACTCAGCAAAGCCGAATACCTCGGTGGTCGATTTGTCGCGGCATTCGCAGTCAACGCCTTGCTCCTGCTCGCCGTCCCGCTCGGCTTTATCGTCTGTACGGAGATCGTCACATCAGCGCAATCGGTCGGTGTCGGGCCGTTTCGTCCCGCCGCGTACGCGCAGCAGTATCTGTTCTTTCTGCTCCCGAACCTGATGCTGTCTGGTGCGATTCTCTTCACCACGGGTGTGCTCACGCGTCACATCGTGCCCGTGTACCTCGCCGCGCTGGGACTGTTCATCAGTTGTGTGGCCATCATGAACGGTGTCGCTGCAACGGAGCAGCCCGTGTTGCAACTGCTTGGTGATCCAATCGGCATGCGGTCGATTCAGGAAACCACGCAGTACTGGACGCCATCGGAACGCAAGACGCGCCTGCTCGGACTTTCCGGCCGGCTGTTGGTCAATCGCGCCGTGTGGCTGACGGTCGCGGCGTTCGTGCTCGCGCTGCTGCACTGGCGCTTCAAGTTTTCACATGCACGTGTTGGCGGACGACGGAGCAGGAAGCACCCGGGAATCAACGACGCCACGCTCGCGCCGATCCGCGCAGTCTCGGTGCCACGCGTCTCCGGTACATTCGGCGTTCGCATGACTGCGCGGCAGACCATCGCCGTCGCCGCACGATCTCTCGCCGACGTGGTGTCGAGCCGATGGTTCGTGGCCGCGCTGGTCGCCTGCACGCTGCTCACGCTGCTCATGGGCTGGAATGTGAGCCAGACGGTGTTCGACACGTCAACCTGGCCCGTGACGATGCTGGTTGCAGAAACGGTGCTGACGGAACGTGTAGCACCGATCATATACGCGCTGATTGCGCTTTTCGCGGGCGAACTCGTGTGGTCCGATCGCGACGTCCACGTGGAGGAAATTGCCGACGCGGCGCCCGTGCGTGAGGGCGTAGCGCTACTGGGCCGGTTCATGGCGCTCGTTGCGATCATCGTCATGTTCCAGGCCGCGCTGTTGTTCGGCGGCATGCTCATTCAGGCGCTGCAAGGCTACTTCCGATTCGAGTTCGGTCTCTACCTGCGCATACTCTTCGGGTTGCAGCTGGCGAACTACCTGCTGTTCGCCGTACTGACGCTGACGTTCCAGGTGCTCGTGAACCAGAAGTATCTCGCCCACATGGCGCTGCTGCTCGTGTTCCTCGGCGTGCTGTTCCTGCGCATGCTGGGATTCGTCGACCACGGCTTGTTGCTTTACGGAACGGATCCGGGTTGGACGTATTCCGACATGAACGGCTTTGGCCCGTTCATCGTGCCGTTCGTGTGGTTCAAGCTGTATTGGGCTGCGTGGGCACTGCTGCTCGCTGTCGTGGCAGCGCTGTTCTGGGTGCGTGGACGGGAGCCGGGCATGCAGCACCGACTCTCACGCGCGCGTGAGCGATTCGGTCGAAGCCTGCTGGGGTCAGCGGCCGTTGCGCTCACGCTGATTCTGGTATTGGGGGGATTCGTGTTCTACAACACGAATGTGCTGAACGACTATCGAACGTCTCTCGAGGAAGGCCGACCGCTCGCCGAATACGAGAAGCGCTACAAGCAGTTCGAGACCGTGCCGCAACCAACCATCACGCGAGCCGACTTGCGCGTGGAGATCCATCCCGACGAGCCGGGTGTCGATGTGCAAGGCACCTTCACGCTTCACAATCTCACAGGCACCCCGATCGACTCGGTACATGTGTTGATTGCCGACCCGCTCGTCGAAGTGCAAAGCCTGAGGTTCGATCGCGCGTCGACACCGGTACTGGTCGACGAAGAAGCGCGGTATCGCATCTTCGCGCTCGAACAGTCGCTGCTGCCGGACGACTCGATGCAGCTGAACTTCGATGTCGGATTTCGCCAGCGCGGCTTTTCCAATGGCGAGATGCAGACGAAGGTGGTGGCAAACGGCACGCACTTCGACCGTCGTCTCATGCCGATCATCGGATACCAACACGTGTTCGAGCTGTCGGGCGAGGATGCGCGCGTTCGATTCGGTCTGGCGCCGCAGCCGAAAGCACCGCCCGCGTCGCAGGCCGCCACTATTCAGCACCGATGGAGCGTGCGCGATGCGGATCTGGTGCAGGTGAGTGCGGTGATTGGCACGTCGGCCGACCAGATTGCAGTCACGCCTGGTGTATTGCAGCGAAGCTGGACCGAGAATGGGCGTCGATACTTTCACTACGAGACACGATCACCGATTTCCTTCGGCGGAACGTTTTTCTCGGCGAAGTATGCCGTCGTCGAGGACCGGTGGAACGACGTCTCGCTCAGTGTCTATCATCACCCGGCGCACGGCGACGATGTGGAACGCACCGTACGCAGCATGAAAGCGTCGCTTGACTACTACACCGAGCAGTTCGGTCCCTATCCGGACAACCAGTTGCGCGTGGTGGAGTTCCCACGGTACGGCGGATTCGGCGTGGCGCATCCGCATACGATCGCATTTGCGGAATCGTACTTTCTCAGTCGCGTGAAGCCGGGCGAACTGGATCAGCCGTTCTACGGCACGGCGCACGAAATCGCGCATACGTGGTGGGGCGGACTGGTGCGCGGAGCGCCGGTTCGTGGGCATGGGCTGCTCAGCGAATCATTGGCGAACTACAGCGCCATGATGGTGACAGAGAAAATGTATGGTGTCGAGGCAGCGCGTCGAGTATACGCGTTCCATCTGGATCGATACCTGCGCGGACGCGCCACGCCGTCGCGTGAAGTCCCGCTGCTCGAAGTGACCGACCAGCCGTACATCGCGTATCGCAAAGGCGCGCTCGCCATGTACACCTTGCGTGAACGCATGGGGGAAGAGGCGGTCAACGCTGTGTTGCGGCGCTTCGTGGAGCGGTTTGCGAACGGGAATCGACCGTATCCTACCTCGCTCGACCTGTACGGCGAGCTTCGCGCGGCCGCACCTGACTCGCTGCATGAACTGCTTGCTGACCTGTTCGAGACGGTGACGCTGTGGGATGTGCGAAGCGAGGAGGCGCGTGTACGTCGACTTGCGAGCGGTGAGTACGAGGTGGAGATCGATGTGTTCGCACGAAAGGTGCGCGCGGACAGCGTCGGCACCGAGACGGAGGTGCCGATGGACGAGCTGGTTGATATCGGCGTGTACGCTCGCGGGGAAGACGGGACGCTCGGGGAGCCATTATATCTGGCGCCGCACCGGGTGCGAAGTGGCAAGCACACCATTCGAGTCACCGTCGCCGGTGAGCCGACGCGCGCCGGCATCGATCCGATGCGCAAGCTCATCGACCGAGTCGGCGACAACAATGTGGTCGGGGCAAAGGCCGCGCCGACCGGTACTTTGTAGCATAAAGTACTTGACTAACACGCCAGCTTTGCCAATACTGTGCGATATGAACGAATCCTCTGATCGATCGGGCGCGGCGGTAGGCGCCAGTGGCCTGCCACTCGCGCTCCTTTGGACGGTCGCCGCAGTCGTGGCGGCGCTCGGTGCCGGCTTGCTCTTCGACGCGCTGCCCGGCGTGAACTGG
>JBGTFN010000580.1:0-4411 GCA_041747275.1 Gemmatimonadaceae bacterium
CGACAAGCTGAACGCGCTCAACGACGCGACGATGGCCGAGCTTGGCGATGCGATCGACGAAGCCAATCGACGGGATGATGTCGGTGTGGTGCTGCTTACCGGTGCGGGGCGCGCGTTCGTGGCAGGCGCCGATATCTCGGAGCTGGCCAGCCAGAGTCCGATCGAGGCGCAGCGAAGGGCGCGTGTCGGGCAGCACGTGTTCAAGCGCTACGAAACAAGCCCGAAGCCGACGATCGCCGTTGTGAACGGCTTCGCGCTAGGCGGTGGCTGCGAGCTGGCGATGTCGTGTCACGTGCGCATTGCGGGCGACAAGGCGAAGTTCGGTCAACCGGAGGCCAAGCTCGGTATCGTGCCGGGATTCGGTGGCTCGCAGCGATTGCCTCGGCTGATCGGGCGCGGCGCAGCGCTCAAACTGCTGCTCACGGGCGACATGATCGACGCTGCCGAAGCACACCGCCTCGGTCTGGCCGACGAGGTCGTGCCGGTGGCCGAGTTGCTGGATCGCGCGCGCGCGCTCGCGGCTGCGATGTTGAGCAACGCGCCGCTGGCGTTGGCCGGCTGTATCGAAGCGGTGAACCGCGGCCTCGACAGCACCCTCGAGGAGGGCTGTCTTGCAGAGAGCGATCTGTTCGGCGTGCTGTCTGCAACGGATGACATGCGCGAAGGCATGGCGGCGTTTCTCGCCAAGCGGCCCGCGAGCTTCGTCGGTCACTGAGTCAAGCGCGCGCATGCTCGAACAACTCGTCGTGCGTGATTTCCGGAACCTGCCCGCGATTGACCTCGAGGTCGATGCGGCCGGACTCGCAATCGTGGGAGACAATGGTCACGGCAAGACAAACCTGCTGGAGGCGGTGGCGTATCTGCGTCTGCTGCGTTCGTGGCGTGGCGCCCGCGATGCAGATGTCGTGCGCTTCGGCGCGACCGCCTTTCATGTGCGCGCACAGCTCGGCGCGCCTGCGCGAGTTGACACAGTTGGAGTGGGATATGAACGCGCGAGCAAGCGCAAGCGCGCCACACTTGACGGCGTGGAGCAACCGCGCCTTTCCGATGCACTCGGCGCGCTGCCGTCCGTGTGTTTCTCACCGGCCGACGTCGTACTCGTATCCGGGGGACCCGGTGAACGCCGCCGCTTCCTCGATGTCGCGCTCGCATTGACATCGCCGCAGTACCTGAGCGCGCTGCAGAACTACCGAAGCGCACTACTGAGACGCAACGCCACGCTGCGCGAGTTGCAGCGTGCAAGTCGGCACACGGGAGGCGCTGAGCAGCATGTGGCGGTATGGGAACCGGCGTTGAGTGAGCATGGAGCAACGCTTGTCATCGCGCGGCGCGCGTGGGCGTTGGCCAATGCGATTCCATACGCCGAACTGTGTCATGCAATCGGCGAAGCAAAGCCGAGCGAGCTGCGCTATCAGGGCGCCGTGAGCGAGGCGGAGGACGGTGATGTCGAAGCAGCGCTCGCGGCACAGTACGAGGCGCAGCGCGCACATGAGTTGCGGCGCGGTGCGACGCTCGTAGGTCCACACCGGGACGAGCTACAGTTGCTGCTCGGCGGTCGCGAGCTTCGCACGTTCGGATCAGCGGGGCAGCATCGCACGGCCGCGATCGCGCTTCGGCTGCGCGAGTCGGCCACGGTGCGGGCGACGCTGGGTGCGCCACCGCTGATGCTGCTCGACGATCCGTTCGCGGAACTCGATACGCGCCGTTCGCAGGCAATCCTGTCGTTGCTCGCACTGACCGGCGTGGGTCAGGTATTACTGGCCGTGCCGCGCGCCGAGGATATTCCGTCCGCGTTCACGGCGCTGCCGCGTCGCGTCATGGACCAGGGTGTGCTGTCGTGAGGGATGCATGAGAAACGACGGCGTGAAGCGAAAGCCGGCCAAGCTGGGTGACGTGCTGGCGTCGGTGCTGGAGCGCGCCGGACTGACAGATCGGTTGGCGCAGGCGCGTGTGATCCCGGAATGGCCTTCATTAGTAGGGTCGCAGATCGCCGAGGTGACGGAGCCTGTATCGCTGCAGCGCGATGGCACGTTGGTGGTGGCGGTGCGCACCAATGGCTGGATGACGGAGCTCTCGCTGATGGAGCCCGAGCTCCTGCGCGCACTGAACGCGGACACCAGCCGGCCGCCGATTGTACGGCTGCGCCTGGTGCTGGCGCGCGAGGCGTGAAGCAGGGAGTCGCGGCGCTTGGCATGCGAGCTGTAAGTGCTTGCGTCACAAGCACTTACAGATGAGCCGCGAAGTTGCTTTCAGCTCTGCAGCGGGTTAGATTTCGGGGTTCCCCTGCACTTGTCAGCGTTTCCCGATCCGGCTTCCGCTTTTCATGGGCGCATGCCGGTCACGGCGTCTTCATGGCGCCGAGGCAACGCGTCGTCTTCCCGCCACACCAGCTCTTACATGGCCAACGAGAACGCACAGCCGAACAACAACGGCTACGGCGCCGACAGCATCCAGGTCCTCAAGGGTCTCGAAGCTGTTCGCTTGCGCCCGGGCATGTACATCGGGTCCACGTCATCGCGTGGCCTGCACCATCTCGTCTACGAAGTCGTCGACAACTCCATCGACGAAGCGCTCGCGGGACATGCGAGCAACGTGACGGTCATCATTCATCCCGACGATTCCATCACCGTCGAAGACGATGGCCGAGGCATCCCGGTGGACATTCACCCCGTGGAGAAGCTGCCCGGTGTCGAGCTCGCCATGACTGTGCTGCACGCGGGCGGCAAGTTCGACAAGAACACGTACAAGGTGTCAGGCGGCTTGCACGGCGTAGGTGTGTCCGTGGTGAACGCGTTGTCGGAGCAGCTCAAGGTGTGGGTGAAGCGCGACGGCAAAGAGTACTACATGGATTTCAACAAGGGCATCACCACCACTCAGCTCAAGACGCTGCGTGATGTAGGCCCGAAGGAACGCGGTACCCGCGTGTGGTTCAAGCCCGACCCGACGATCTTCTCGGAAACGGTGCGTTATGACTGGGCCACGCTCGCGTCGCGCTTGCGCGAGCTGGCGTTCCTTAACAAGGGCATCTCCATCTCGCTCACCGACGAGCGGGTGGACGAAGAGCGCGCGGAGACGTTTCATGCCGAGGGCGGCATTCGCGAGTTCGTGGCGTATCTGAACGCGTCTCGCAAGCCGATCCATCCCGACGTGATCGCGATCGAGACGGAGCGCGACGACATCGCCATCGACCTGGGCCTGCAGTACAACGACGGTTACTCGGAGTCGGTGTTCTCGTTCGTGAACAACATCAACACCCACGAAGGCGGCACGCACCTCACCGGCTTCAAGAGCGCGCTCACGTCGGTGATCAACAAATACATCGAGAAGTCGAGCGTTCTCAACAAGAAGGACAAGGACATCCGCTTGAGCGGTGACGACGTGCGTGAAGGCATCGTCGCCGTGCTGTCGGTCAAGGTGAGGGAGCCGCAGTTCGAAGGCCAGACCAAGACCAAGCTCGGCAACTCCGAAGTGGAAGGCGCCGTGCGCAGCGTGGTAAGCGAGCTGCTCACTTCGTATCTCGACGAACACCCCAAGACGGCGAACATCATTATCGAGAAGGCCGTGTCGGCCGCGCGTGCTCGTGAAGCAGCGCGCAAGGCTCGCGACCTGACGCGCAAGAAGTCGGCGCTCGACGTGGGCAACCTGCCGGGCAAGCTGGCCGACTGCTCGCTGTCCGATCCGGCGCTGTGCGAGATCTATCTCGTCGAGGGTGACTCGGCCGGCGGTTCCGCCAAGCAGGGACGCAAGCGTGATTTTCAGGCAATCCTGCCGCTGCGTGGCAAGATCATCAACGTCGAAAAGGCGCGTATCGACAAGGTGTTGTCCAACGAAGAAATTCGCACGATCATCACGGCGCTGGGCACCGGCATTCGCGAGGAATTCGACATCGGCAGGGCGCGGTATCACAAGGTCATCATCATGACCGACGCCGATGTGGATGGAGCGCACATTCGCACGCTCCTGCTGACATTCTTCTTCCGGCAGATGCCCGAGCTGATCGACGCGGGCTACATGTACATCGCGCAGCCGCCGCTCTATCGCGTGGCCAAGGGCAAGGAAGAGTACTACGCCTACAGTGAGAAGGAGCGCGAGGCGATTTCCGAGCGCTTCGGCGAACGCGCGAACGTCAACATTCAGCGTTACAAGGGTCTCGGCGAAATGAATCCGGAACAGCTCTGGAAGACGACCATGGATCCGGAAACGCGCAGCATGTTGCGCGTGACGATGGAAGACGCGGTGCTGGCGGACCAGACCTTCCAGATGCTCATGGGTGACGAAGTGGAGCCACGGCGTTTGTTCATCGAGGCCAATGCTCGGTTCGTTTCGAATCTCGACGTGTAACTGCCGGCGGCAGCGGGATTGTGCTGGGGGGAGCCCCACCCCTGCACCGTGAGCGGCTCCACGGCTTCGC
>JBGTFN010000581.1:0-4556 GCA_041747275.1 Gemmatimonadaceae bacterium
TGCTCACGCGGTTTCAGGCCGACCTTATCCGCGCGGGCCGTACGGACGGCACTTTAAGGCCCGGCACCGCCGGTGCGGAGGGCCCTGCAACGATCTCGCCACAGCAGCGGCCCGGGACCCACGAATTGCAAAGAGGCGCCAACCATCGGCGCCTCTTTTGCGTTTACCATTCGTCGATACGGGCGGGTACCGCTGCCCCGTGTCCGTTCCTGCCGCTACGCGCAGGGGCCACTCAAGCCGTGCTCCCATGTCCGATCACCTCGTGCGGTCGCTGCGCCAACGCCCACCGTCGCTTCTTCGCCCCGCAGCATTCCTGTCCGCACTCGTGCTGGTGGCCAGCGCGTGCGAGGAGCCGCCTCCACCAACGCGGCCTGTACCGGTGGTCGGCGTACAGTCGGTTTCGCGCGGCGCTGTCCCGTACATCGTGGCGGCGAATGGACAAGTCGAGCCCAATCGCTTCGTCTCCGTTCAGCCACAGGTCACCGGACAGCTCACGCGCGTCGCGTTTGCCGAAGGCGACGATGTGCGGCAGGGACAGGTGCTCTTTGAAATTGACAAGCGTCCGTTCGAAGCGGAGCTGGCGCGTGTTCGGGGAGTGCTTCAGCGCGACGAGGCGCAACTCGCCCGCTTACGCATCGATTCGGCGCGATACGAGACACTGGTGCAGAACGGCTACGTCACGCGCGAACAATACGACCAGATCCAGGGAGACTTGCGAGCGCTCGCCGCGACGGTGTCAGCCGACCGCGCCGCGGTCGATCGTGCACAGTTCGAGCTTGGCAATGCAACCGTGCGAGCGCCGATTTCGGGACGCACGGGACAGCTCGCATTTCGCGAAGGCAATCTGGTGCGCGCGCAGTCGGATGTTGCGCTCGTGACCATCAACGAAGTGCGACCGGTGCTTGTGCGCTTTGCCGTGCCGGAGTCTGATTTCGCCGAACTGCGCGCGCGGGGTGGAGTCGGTCGCGAGCTGCCGGTGCGCATTCAGAGTGCGGCGGGCGACACGGCGCGCGTGATCGACGGTGTGCTCGCGTTTGTCGACAACGCGATCGATCGCAGCACGGGTGCAGTGACGCTCAAGGCGCGCGTTCCCAACAACGATGGCGCGCTCTGGCCGGGTCAGTTTGTGCAGGTGTCGCTCGAATTGGCCATCGACAACGATGTGGTCACGTTGCCGTCCACTGCCGTGGTGTCGTCGGGCGGTGGCATGTTCGTGTTCGTGGTGGACGCGAGCGCAACGGCGAAGCGTGTCCCGGTCACTCTCGGCCGGCAGCTCGGTGAACGGGCGATCGTGCTCACGGGACTCGAGGGCGGCGAGCGCGTCATCGTGGATGGTCAGCAACGCATCGCCGATGGTGCGAAAGTGCAGGTGCGCGGTGAAGCTCGCAGCACGCAAGTCGCGGACTCGACCTCCGCGTCGGGAGGCAAGGAATGAATCTCAGCGGCCCGTGGATTCGCCGGCCTGTCATGACGACACTCGTCATGGCGGCCATTCTCGTGTTTGGGGTGTTCACTTACCGTGCCTTGCCGGTAAGCGACCTGCCCACGATCGATTATCCCACCATCTCGATCAGTGCGAACCTGCCGGGAGCGAGTCCCGAGGTCATGGCGTCGTCGGTGGCCACGCCGCTCGAGCAGGCGATGGCCACGATTCCGGGCATCGAGAGCATCGCGTCGCAGAGCACGCAGGGCGCGACGAGCATCAACCTGCAGTTCACGCTCTCGCGCGACATCGACGGAGCGGCAAACGACGTGCAGGCGGCAATCGCGGGCGCGCTGCGCAACTTGCCTGAAGGCATCCAGCCGCCCACGTATCGCAAGTCCAACTCCGATGCGTCGCCGATCCTGATCCTGAGCATGAACTCGGACCAGCTCTCGCGCACCGAGCTCAATGAGTGGGCGGAGACATTCCTCGCACAGCGCCTTTCCACGATCGAGGGCGTGGCGCAGGTGCAGATTTACGGTTCGGCGAAGTACGCGGTACGTATACAGCTCGACCCGGGCGCGATGGCGTCGCGTGGCATCGGCATCGATGAAGTGCAGTCGGCGGTGAGCAACGGCAACTCGAACCTGCCCGCCGGTGTGCTGATGGGTCCGAACCAGGCGTTCACGGTGCAGGCGACCGGGCAGTTGCAGAGCGCCGACGCGTTCCGCCAACTCGTGGTAGCGTATCGAAACGGCGCGCCCGTGCGACTTGGCGACCTTGGCGACGTGCTCGACGATGTGCAGAACAATCGCGTGTGGAGCGACGTGAACGGACGCGCCAATATCGCGCTCGCGATCGTGCGCCAGCCCGGCACGAACACCGTCGCCGTGGCCGATGCGGTCATGGAACGTGTCGACCTGCTCAAGACACAGATTCCGCCGTCCATCGAATTCGCACCGTTGTTCGACCGTGCGCAGGGCATCCGCGAGTCGGTGCATGACGTGCAGTTCACGCTGCTGCTCACGCTCGCGCTCGTGATCCTGGTGATCTTCCTGTTCCTGCGCAATGTGCGCGCGACATCCATTCCGTCGCTCGCGCTTCCGTTCTCGATCGTCGGAACGTTCAGCGTGATGTGGGCGCTTGGCTACTCGCTCAACAACCTCACGCTGATGGCACTCACGCTCTCGGTCGGATTCGTCGTGGACGACGCGATCGTGATGCTCGAGAACATCGTGCGCCATCTGGAGATGGGAAAGTCGCCGATGCAGGCGGCCATCGACGGATCGCGGGAGATCAGCTTCACGATTCTCTCGATCACGCTGTCGCTGGTGGCCGTGTTCATCCCGATCATGTTCATGCCGGGGCTGGTCGGGCGGCTCTTCCAGGAGTTCGCGGTCACGATCGGCGTGGCGATTCTCGTGTCGGGCTTCGTCTCGCTCACGCTCACACCGATGCTGTGTGCGCGCTGGCTGCGCAGCGGTGATGGACATGCGTCTGCCGAAGGCCGATGGCGTTCCGTCGAACGCATTTACCAGGCGGGCGAGAACGGGTATGTGCGCTCGCTCAACTGGGTGATGCAGCATCGTCCGGTCGCCATGGGCTTCGGGTTCGCGATGCTCGCTGCGACGGTCTACCTCTTCATCGCGATTCCCAAGGGCTTCCTGCCGAGTGAGGACACGGGTCGCGTGGAAGGTTCGTTGCTCGGGCCGGAAGGCATCGGCTTCGAGTCGATGAAGGAACGGCAAGCTGAAGTTGCGGCGATCGTGCGCGAGAATCCGCATGTGCAGTTCGTGCTGTCGAGCGTTGGCGGTGGCGGGCGCGCGTCCACCGGCAACAACGGACGCCTGATCATTCGACTCGTCGATCGCAAGGAACGCCCGCATGTGGACGTCGTGATGCGACAGTTGCAGGGCGCGGTGTCACAGGTGCCGGGCATGCAGACCTTCTTCCGCAATCCTCCGCCGATCAGCATTGGCGGTGTGCGTTCCAGCAGCTCATATCAGATCACGCTGCAGGCCACGGAGATCGCCGAGCTGTACACGGCCGCGCGCGCCTTCGAGACGAAAATGCGCGAGATCCCGCTCATCGAAGCGGTCACGAGCGACCTGCAGATCGGCAATCCGCAGGTATCGGTGAACATCGATCGCGAACGAGCGTCCGCACTCGGTGTGACGGCGGGGCAGATCGAGCGCGCACTCTACAACGCGTATGGATCGCGTCAGGTCTCCACGATCTTCACCCAGGCGAATCAGTACTGGGTGATCATGGAGCTCAAGCCGCAGTATCAGCGCGATGTGGAAGCGCTCAAGCAACTCTTCGTACGTTCAGATAACGGCTCACTCGTTCCATTAGGCGCAGTAGCGAGTTTTTCCCGCGGACTCGGACCGCTTTCGGTGCAGCGCGTGGGTCAGCTTCCCGCCGTCACCATCTCGTACAACCTGCGTCCCGGTGTTGCCCTCGGCACCGCGGTCGAAGCGGTGCAATTGCTTGCCGCGGCCGAGCTGCCAGCCGACATCACGACAAGCCTCACAGGTGACACCAAGGCGTTCGCCGATGCACAGGACGGACTGCTGCTGCTGCTTGTCGTCGCGATCTTCGTCATTTACCTGGTCCTCGGCGTGCTCTACGAGAGCTACATCCACCCCATCACGATCCTGTCAGGATTGCCGTTTGCCGCGGTGGGCGCGCTGCTCACGCTGCTGATCTTCGACAAGGACCTGAGCGTCTACGCGTTTGTGGGCGTGGTGCTGCTGGTGGGGTTGGTGAAGAAGAACGCGATCATGATGCTCGACTTCGCAATCGAAGCGGAGCGGGAGCGCGGGCTGGATAGCACGACCGCCATTCTCGAGGCGGCGCGCGTGCGTTTCCGGCCGATCATGATGACGACGTTCGCCGCGCTCATGGGCACGATGCCGATCGCGGTGGGCTACGGCGCGGGCGCGGAGTCGCGTCAGCCGTTGGGCCTCGCGGTAGTCGGTGGCATGGCGTTCTCGCAGCTGGTGACGCTGTACGTGACGCCAGTGATCTACACGTACTTCGATCAGCTGGTGAAGTGGCGCGCGGCGCGCAAAGTCCTGTCGCGGCGCGTGCAGCCTGCGCCTGTTGAGGCGTTGCCGTCGTAGCGGGCCTT